>JBJKSV010000237.1:0-4390 GCA_046703605.1 Limisphaerales bacterium | reverse complement strand
CGTGGCCAGCGGCGTGATTTGGTCGCTGGTCGGGTTGTATTCCTGGCCCCCGGTGATCACCCGCGTCTGGACATTGCCCTGGGCATTGACGAATGAATACACAACCGTGCCCGAAGCGACCCGGATCGACCCGTTTGCCGTGATGTCATACACCGTCCCGCGAACCCCCGCCACGCCATTGGGAAGCTTGATCTCGTACCGCGAAGCGGCTGACATCTTCTTCACCGTTCCGAGGATGTGGCCCGCTTTGAGGTCCAATTGGGTATCCGTTACCGTCTCGGCTCCCGTATCCGAAAATGTGAGCCGGTCAATACTGAGAAGGGAATTTTCCCATATCCGAATCGTGTTTTGCTCGGCCACAGGATGGTAACGCACCATGCCAGCCGCCGAGAAACCAAGGTGGCCCACCATCGTCCGGGACACGTTGACAGGCGCGGGCGCACCCTCGCGCACAAGCGCCAAATCGACGTAGGTGCCCTCGGCCTGCCCCGTCTGGATGAGTGTGCCGGGTCGAAGAATGTCGCCCGGGTTCAGAGGCAACCAATTATTATTTCCAAGGCTATACCGGGCTGAGCCATTGATTCGGAGAACCTTGGCAACGCCGTCCTGAGCGGCTCCCGCCACCAAGGCCGACGCCATCGAGATGGCCACCCCGCACAAAACTAGTCTGGTCAAGAAGCTTCGAGTATGTTTCATATATGCTCCTGCTGAATACAATGCATCAACTGCTTAGAGGCATTTTAGAAAACTGCCCCCAAATGTCAACCGAATATTTTGTTTTTTTTAGAATGACCCTAATGTGCCGCAAGGTCGAGGAATGGGTCAAGAAGAAACTCCTGCTACCGGCATCCTCGCCGGTGCTTGAGCTGTGCGGGCTTTGAGAAATGGATGAAGCAGGAACCAGACCATGAAACCGGGTTTTGATTACGATGTCGCCGTCAGTGGCGGTGGGAGCAGCGGCTACGCCGCGGCGCGAACGGCGGCGGGCGAGGGCCTCAAGACCGTGCTAGTTGAGGGGGGCGAGGAGGTTGGCGGCTTGTGCATCCTGCGGGGCTGCATGCCAACCAAGGCGCTGCTCTACGCCGCCGAAGTGATGCGCCTGGCAAGCCATCCCGAGCCGTGGGGAATCCACACCGAGGAGGTCAGGTTCAATTGGCGCCAGGTTCTGGCTCGCAAGGATGCGCTCATTAAAGAATTTGCCGATTATCGCCGCCAGCAGCTCGAAAACGGCGGTTTTCGCTTTGTCCGAGCCCATGCCTCCTTTGCGGATGCCCACTCCCTTGAACTCACCACCGGAGAGCGCCTGACCGCCAGGGACATCATTATCGCCACCGGTTCAAGCATCGCCGCCTGTCCCGTGGCGGCGATTTCCGGCCTGGAATGTCTCAACAGTGACACCGCCCTCCGTCTGGAACGGCTGCCCCGCTCGCTCATCATTCTGGGCGGCGGCGCCGTGGCCGTCGAGTTCGCTCAACTCTTTGCCCGGTTCAAAGTCAAGCTCAGCCTCGTCCAGCGGAGCGCCCACGTCCTGCACGAGTTCGATCCCGACGCCGCAGCCGAATTGGAGAGCGCCTTTCGCGCCGAGGGCATTACCGTCTTTACGGGCACAAGGCTCGTGGAGGGCCGGCAAATCGGCGAGCAAAAACAGGTCGCTTTCGAGCACAACGGCCAGATCGTCCGCCTCCAGGCCGAGGAGGTGTTCTACGCCTTGGGGCGTGTGCCCAACATTGCCTCCCTTGGCCATGAGAAGGTCGGCCTGAAGGTCACTTCCGGCAGGATCGAGACTGACCCGCGCATGCGCACAAGCGTGCCTCACATCTATGCGGTGGGCGATTGCACCGGCCTTCACGAAATCGTGCATATCGGCATCCAGCAGGGCGAAACCGCCGGCTTCAACGCGGCTCATCCCGAGAGCGCAAGGCAGATGGATTACCGCCTGCTGACCGAAGTCATCTTTACCGACCCGCAGGTGGCGCTCGTGGGATTGACCGAAAAGAAGGCCCGCGCCCAGAATGTGCCGTATCTGGCGGCGAGCTATCCGTTCGGGGATCACGGCAAGGCCATAATCATGGAGGCCAGGAAGGGCTTCGTTAAGTTGCTGGCCGACCCGAAAACGGGCGAAATCCTGGGAGGCTGTTGCGTCGGCCCGGCGGGCGGGGAACTGATACACGAAATTATCGCCGCCATGAGCAAGCGCATGACGGTCAGCGAACTGGCGGCCATGCCCCATTACCATCCCACCTTGGCGGAGATTTGGACGTATCCGGCGGAGGAATTGGCCGCAAAGATCGGCGCTCCGCCTCCACGACGCCTGGGCTAACCCGAATATGTCAGACCACACTATGAATATGAATGAACTGAAATCCTTAGGAAGACGTTATAGACCGGCTGCACCTTCGCGGACTGCGCTGCTTTTTCTTCTCACGCTGGGGTTGGTGGCCGGTGCGGCTGCATCGGAAGTGTCGCAGCCAGTCAAACTCCCCGCGCAGGTCTTTGTCGTATCCAACTTCCATCCGGCCAGTTGCGGCTGGTTGGCCAATTGGTCGGTCGAAAGGAACTACTGCGCCAACTCCAATCTCGACCACCTGGACCGCGTTCGGGACGACCCGAACTACGACTTTGCAATGTCCGAGTGCAACAACATGATCGCCATCGAGAATTTCCAGCCACAACGCTTCGCCGAGCTCAAGGAGCGAGTCAAAGAGCATCGCGTCGAACTGGTGAACGCCTTCTTCCTCGAACCTGCTATCAACCTCTCCGGTGGCGAGGCGCTGGCCAAGATGGGCATCGAAGGCTTGCGCTGGCAGGAGCAGGTCATGGGCGTCCGCCCGCGCTACTGCTGGGCGATTGATGTCTGCGGCACCCACGCGCAGATGCCGCAGCTCTGCAAACTCCTCGACCTGGACGCCCTGATTTATACCCGCTGCAATCGCTCGGGCAAGTCGGTCTTTTGGTCTGAGTCCCCGGACGGTTCGCGCATCCTCACCCTGGTTCCCGGCCATTATTCGGAAAACCTCGGCGATGTCTATTCCGCGCGTCAGGCCCCGAGCCAGGCGCAGCTCCTTCGGGCCGCCAGAACCATCTCCTCCAAGCTGGCACTCACGCCTGTCGGCGCGCCCGTATTGATTCTCGGCGGCAGCGGCGATTACTCCCTCGCCCCGGCATGCCGCCAAAACCCCACCGCCTTTCTTAATGCCTGGAAAAAGTATCGCCCTGACTGCGACCTCCGGTTCACGGGCCTCTCGCCTTATGTGGACACCCTGCTGCCTGGCGTGAAATCCGGCGGGTTCGGCCTGCCCACCGTTCGAACCGGCACGAGCTATACCTTCGATTCCTTCTGGATCGAGAACCACCGGGTCAAATCCTGGTTTCGCCGAGACGAGCACGCCCTCCAGTCCGCCGAGATGCTCGCCACTATTGCCAGTCTTAAGAGCCATTTTGCGTACCCAGTGCAACCGCTCTATCACGCCTGGCTGCAAATGCTCTTGAGCATGGACCGTAACACCCTCTGGGGCAGCGCGGGTGGAATGGTCTTCCAAAGCAAGACCTCGTGGGATGTCGCCGACCGCCTCGGCTGGATCCAGCATGAAAGCGCCGCCACCCTCAAAGCGGCCGCCTGCCGGCTTTCGGGCCAAGGCTCAGCCGTCACCTTGTTCAACTCGGCAAACTGGACGCGCACCGATCCCCTGCGCCTAAAACTCCCTCCAGGCACTAGCCTTGCCGGGGTAAAATGCCAGGCCGCAGGCGACGGCACAACGCTTTGTGCGGTGAGAGTTCCCGCGGTAGGTCTCCTCGGCATGAAACTGCAAGCCAAACCCGCCCCCGCGCCCGCCCCCATCAGCCTGCCCAAGACAATTGAAACGCCATTCTACTCCGCGCGCGTGGACCCGCTCACCGGGGCACTGCTCAGTCTGAGAACCAAGCCCTCTGGCCGCGAAATGCTCGGCGGACCGGCCAATGTGATTCTCGCCGAAAGGCACACCGGCGGGGGCGATCCAGGCGATTTTACTGACCCGCGCCCCAAACGGCCTCGCCTCGCCACCTCCAGCGATTACAAAACCACTGTGACCGCCACGGAAGGGCCGCTGGCCATTACCGTCGAGGCCCAGGGGAAATTCTTTGGCGGCGGCGCCATCAAGCGCGTCACGCGCTTCTTCAAGAATTCGCCTCGCATCGACTTCGAGACCGACCTGCACGACATCCCTAACCTCACCGTCGTTGTCGCCGAGTTCCCGCTCGCCCGAACTCCGGCGCAAGTCCGCCGCGGCATCCCGTTCGGCTTTTCCCGTGACGACGGCACGATCTCGGGCATCGTCCCCGCCGTGCGTTGGAGCGACTACTCCTCCCCGGGCCAGGGCGGCGTCGAGCTGCACGACCGCGGTTTGCCCGG
>JBJKSV010000236.1:0-2921 GCA_046703605.1 Limisphaerales bacterium | reverse complement strand
CACAATCGTGACACGCCCCAAGGCGAGGCGTGCATCGCAAAAAGCCTCTGCTGCGCCGATTCGGCGGAGTTCGGAAGCACTATTGGTCTGCTTTTGCATTTCCGTATCGTATCGTCTGACGGTTCATTATGCAAACGCTATTGTTGGCGTCTTCAGCGTTGTTGCGCGAGCGACTGCGAACAGATCGCCCCCTGACGATTAGAAATCGGCCTTCAATCGAAGGCAAAGCCGCTATCTGCTAGGAATAGAAATAACCCTTACGCCGAGCTCGGCATAATGCTTAGCGGTGTATCCGCAACGGTTCGGCCTCAGACGCGGTCAACAGTTAGAGGGTGTCCCGAACCGTTGCGGATACACTGCCATTGGACTGAACCGCTGAGCCAGCGACCTCCTCCTACCGCCCGACAGGTGAAAGCATCGGCATCTGTTGGGTCGCCAAAGGCTTTGGCAAGCAAGACGCCAGGCGGACCAGGAACCAAACTGCAGTGTCAACCCACAACGGAAGACGGCGACGGAGTTGAAGTGAGGTCGGCCAGGGGATTTGCCCCCCAATCTCACCGGCGGACAGTCTTCCGGGACAAAGGACCGGCGAACCAAGCGGCTCGGAGTGGGAGTCGGCTTGCCACGTCAGCGCCGATCGCGAAGGCCACGGGGTCGGTTTCATGACGTGTCCCAGACGGGGGGAGCTTTGGGGCGGTCGATGACCCGGATCAAGACCAGAGCCGGGTGACCGCAATGCGGGCAGACCAACGGAGGAGGTTCGACGGGCTTCACCGTCAGGACCAGTTCTCGCTCTGGCTCCGGTGGAGAGGGAACTTCGGCCAGCAGCGCGCGCGCTTGCGCGATCCGGGCGGGGCGATCACGGTTCGCCAGCAGGCCGTAGTGGCGAATCTTGACGAAGCGCGGAGGCAGGATGTGCAGACAGAAGCGGCGCAAGAACTCCGCCAGCGAGAGGATCATGGATCGACGCTGGCTCTCGTGGGCGTAGTCTTTGTAGCCGAAGGTGACTGTGCCGTTTTGAAGATCCAAAGCCTGCAATCGGCGGTTGGTGATGGCGATCCGGTGCGTGTAGCGACACAAATACGCCAGCACCGCCTGAGGGCCGGCAAAAGGCCGTTTGGTATAGACGACCCATTGGTGGCGACAGAGCCGACGCCGCCAGCGGGCAAAGACCATGGGGTCTGCCAGACGCGGGCCGGTCTTGGGGCACTGGAGTTGGCCCGTGTCGAAGAGTTGCTGCAACCCGTCGCGGAACTTAGCGCGGAAGACCACCGAGAGCGCGCGCACGGGGAACAGCCACTGGGGGCGCAGGGAGACCCAGGACTTCCCGTCCAAGGCGAGGCCCCCGCCGGTGACCACGCAATGGAGGTGATAATGGTCGCTGAGGTTCTGACCCCACGTATGGAGGACGGCCGTGACTCCCAGCGTGGCTTTGAGGTTGTTCCGGCCGAACTCCAGCAAAGTGGCTGTGGCACTGGAGAACAACAGAGAGTAAAGCCGCGCTGCGTTGTGCTGGATGAGCGGGTTCAGATCGTGGGGCAGTGTGAACACGACGTGGAAGTAAGGGATGGGCAGCACGTGCTCGGTCTGTTGCTCCAGCCATTGGGCGCCCTTGAGCCTTTGGCAGCTCGCACAGTGCCGATTGCCACAGGAATGGGGCACGAAGTGCGGTCGTCCGCAGTGGGTACATTGGTACTGATGGCCCCCTAACGCCGCGGTGTGACAGGCGGCAAGGGCGCGGAGGACCTTCCAGTGATGGGCCGGCAGACGATGCGTTTGGGCGAAGTCCGGCAGGGCGGCGCGCACGACTTCACCCAGGCTGAGGGAGGTCGTCTGACCGGCTCCCGAGTCGCCGGTCATGGGGGGGCGCGATCGATGGTTAGGCGCTCTGCCGGGCGCCGCTAAAGTCGATCAGGTCCAGCGCACTGCTGATTTGGTCCAGCCGTTCTTGGCGAACATGGAGGTAAGTCGTTGTGGTCCTCAGACTGCTGTGGCCCAGCAGTCGCTGAAGCGTCAGCGGGTCCACTCCGGCTTCCAGCAAATGAGTGGCGAACGAGTGCCGCAACGAATGGATGCCGCCTCGGTCGGGCAATCCGGCGCGGGCCACCGCCTCCGTGAAGGCCCGTTGCACGGCCTCCTCGGTGATATGACGATCCGGGTAGACTTTGCTGGGAAACAGCCAGTCCTTGGGTCGGTAGAGCCGCCAGTAACCGCGCAACTCCTCCAAGAGCCGCGGCGAAAGTAGGGTATACCGGTCCTTCTTGCCTTTGCCTTGAACGACATGGATCTGGTGCCGCTCACTGAGCAAGTCGCCAATCCGCAATCGGCAGACCTCGCTGACCCGCAGGCCGGCGGCATAGGTGGTCATGAACAGGGCGCGGTGCTGGCGGTTGAGTTCCGGCCGTCCCAAGAGCCGCTCCAACTCCTGCACGCTGTACACCTTGGGGCGCACGATCGGCTTCTTCATGCGCGGCAGGGCTTGCTCGATGGCTTGCGTGGGGCGATGCAGGACCTGGCCGAAAAAGAAGCGCAGAGCACTCACGGCGACGATGAGGGAACTGACGGCGAGCTTCCTGATCCGCAGCAGATGCAGGAGGTAGGCCTTGATTTCGCCGTCCACGATTTGATCGGGAGAACGATGATGGAACCGGGCTAAGCCCGTGACCCAACGGACATACGAGTCTTGGGTGTGAGGTGAGAATCCACGGAGTTGGATCTCGTCGATGAGTTTTTGACGTAGTGGTGTCATAGGACACCAACTTCGCCCAACGTCACCGAAGAGACTGCTGCCCCTCGCTACCGCCTCAGCGGTTTAGTTCCATATGCGGTGAGACGACCGTTCCCCGAGCAATCTGCCCCACCCCGAAAGGTCCTTAACTACCACCAGGAAAAAGCGCCGCCGCGATTGCGGCTGGCAATCC
>JBJKSV010000235.1:0-3966 GCA_046703605.1 Limisphaerales bacterium | reverse complement strand
CCCCAATAGTTGCTGGCCATTGAACCGGTGAGGTAATACACCACACCCACGCGGTTCAACCGGCGCAGGCAATCCGCCAGCAACTCGCTCTCGGTCATGCGCCCCGAGCCAGTTCAAGCCGTTTGCGGAGCAGGCCCTCGATCTCGGAGGCATTGGCCGCTGGATTCTGGCGGCGAATGCCTTCTCGAGCCACCTCGCACGAGAGTTCGTGCAACTCCAGCGCCAGGCGCAGCCGCTCCTGACCTGTCATTCGGCGGTATCGCTTGATCTGTTCGTCCAGTGCGTGTTTGGCATTCATCCTGTCAACCAGAGCCTGGCGCATCGTCGCTGCTGCGTCGAGCCTCTTGATGTAGAAGTCATAAACCCTGGGCGAGCGCGGGCCGGCGCGGTGCTCTAACTACCTGTTCCTGTCCGCCAAAAGATGGAACCTCACCCGCCAACCCTCGCAGTTGAGGTGCCAAGGAATTTAGACGCAGGAGCGGCTTCTCGGCTACGAAGACTCCTCGAAGCGGAGCAAAACTCGCCTCCGTCAAACTTAACACCCAAACGCCTTGGCCGCCTCCTGCTCAGGTCCAGAATCGCTGGTTTGAGGTCAAAAAGTGCCAGCAAACAACATCGTGGGCAGGTTCGCGCCGCGTGGGAAGACCAGTGCCCGAGTCAGGCTTGACAGCCCGCGCAAGTGCTTCATGGGCTTCCATTAACCAGGCCAGATGAGACGTTCCTCCCGTATAGCTTCAGTAAAGAGCCTCAAAGCACCTCTGCGAGTCATCCTTTGGGTAGGTTGGCGAAATCATGATCGTGTAGATCCTGGCGCGCCAAAGCCGCAACCAAAACTTCTTCAAAAAACAGAAGAAACGAACAGAGGGTGATACGATGCCTCCCCTGCTCGATTCCACCGACAGAGCCTTATTGGTGTTGTGCGGGGCTTAGCAGCCCCAGCCATTAATGCTCGTCATGCCACTCGTTCGAGGTCACTCTCATAGCGATTCAACAGCAACAAAATGAAAGCCCTTGACACCCAGAACACGTTGAGGACGGCCACGGGCATTGGTCTCGCCTTGCTTGTGAGCGGGTGCGTCTCGGTATGCGCTGAGGGTGCCCGCAGCCAGGCAGCACTACCGCTGCAGGTCAGTGATACAGGCCGATACCTGATAGATCAGGAGAACCGGCCTTTCCTGGTGGTAGGAGACACGGCTTGGTCGTTGATCGTCCAACTGCAAAAGAAGGATATCGACCACTACCTGGGGGATCGCCAAGCCCGCGGATTCAACTCAATCATTGTGAATCTGATCGAGCACAAGTTCTGCACCACTCCCCCAAAGACGCGCGCTGGGCTGGCTCCCTTTGATAGACCCGGCAATTTCTCCGCGCCGAACCCCGAGTATTTTGATTTCGCGCATCGAGTCATCGAAAAGGCCAATGAGCACGGCGTTATCGTCTGGCTGGCGCCGGCCTATCTCGGTTACGGAGGGGGCGATGAGGGATTCTTCCACGAGATCAAAGCGGGCGGCAAAGACAAACTCCGCGCCTACGGCCGGTTCATCGGGCGGCGTTTTCGCGACCTGCCGAATATTGTGTGGCTGTTAGGAGGCGACTTTACGCCCCCGGAGGCGGACCGATGGACAGTCACTGCCCTGGCGACCGCTATCCGGGAGGAGGACGCCAATCACCTGATGACGATTCACGCCTCACCTGAAACCTCGGCCGTGGCCGCGTTTGGCGGGGAGCCGTGGCTGAACATCGATACGGTCTATAGTTACGAACGGGCGCTCTTTCGGCCATTGCTGGCGGAGTACGCGCGAAAACCGGTGCGGCCCTTCGTTCTGATTGAATCGACCTACGAAGGCGAGCATAATGCCATCCCGGCACAGGTTCGCCGGCAGGCTTATTGGGCAATGCTCGGCGGGGCTTGCGGGCAGTTTTTTGGCAATAATCCCTTGTGGCACTTCGATGGGCCGGGACTTTATCCCACCAAAGTGACTTGGGTGCAGGCTCTAAACTCAATCGGTTCCCGTGACATAGCCCGTCTGGGCGCGCTGTTTCGTCAATTGCCTTGGTACAAACTGCAACCTGAAGAGCACCCCGCCGTAATCGTTCAGGGGTACGGGACGGGTGCGGCCACCGCCTTAACGGCTCGGACGCCAGACGGCAAGCTGTCGGTGACTTACATCCCCTCGACTGGCAAGGGCGCGCGTGAGTTAACCATGGACGGAGCGCAGTTCACGGGGCCCATCACGCCGCGCTGGTTCAATCCAACCACGGGACGCTTTTCCACCGTCGAAGGCCCCCCTCTATCGAATCGAGACCGTCATCACTTTCGCACTCCTGGCGACAACGGCACTGGGGCAAATGACTGGGTGCTCGTCTTGCAGGTCGCTAAGTCGGATTCTGGCGGCTGAAGACCGCTGGCCGCGTTGGTCGTTTTGACAATAATGAATGAAGCTCTCGTGGTTGGTCGTTTTCTGTATGCGTTGTCTGTTTAACATTACGTTGCCAATATTTGCTGCAATGGCTCTGCACGATGTACAGGCGGCGCCTGGCGTTCACGAAATCGCACGATCGTTGCCGCACTCCCACCCTGGACTCCGCGTGGCGATGGCGCAGCTCCCGATCGAGGACGGCAATCTCGCCCACAACATGGGCCTGGCCGCGGAAGCCGCGCGCGAGGCGGCGAAACAAAAGGCGGATCTCTTGACGTTGCCCGAAGCCGCCGACTGGGGCTGGCTTTGCCAGCGAGCCCGTGGAGTCGCACAGCCTATTCCAGGAACATACACTGACTTTCTTGGGGGTCTTGCAAAGCGGTACCGAATGTGGATCTGCGCGGGCTGCCTGGAAAAGGCGGACGACAAGGTGTACAACGCGGCGGTGCTGATCGACCGCGGGGGCAGGATCGTCCTCAAGCATCGGAAGATCAACACGCTGCAATGGCTGACCAAAGACCTTTACGATCCTGGAAACCCGGCCGGCATCAAGACCATCGATACTGAGTTCGGGCGCGTCGGCCTGACCATCTGCGCGGACAATTTCAACCTCAGCAATCCCCAGCGCGTGGCGGACCAGGGGGCATGGCTGTTGATTTCGCCTTACGGTTTCGCCGCTGAAGAGAACAAATTGGAGCAGAATTCGAAAGAATTCCAAGAGCACGTCCGCGATGTTGCCCACAAAACCGGACTCTGGGTGATCGGGACCGACGCCGTCCTGGGCACGGTCCAGGGCGGAGCTTGGAAAGGGTGGTTGCACTCAGGTTGCTCCACCATAGCGCGCCCGGATGGCACAGCCGCAATTGTGGCCAAGTTCAAGCAGCCGGACCTGGTTGTGTATGACATTCCCGCCAACAACTGAGAAAGGCTCCCCTGCTGGTAGTGCCCGAAATGCCTCACCCGGCAAGCAGTCCCCGCTCGGCAGCGATTCTTTCAACGCCCGAGCGTGCCAAGCGAGTCACATGCAGTCGGATTCTCAAGTGCGCTCGGCGCGCTCAGCCATCCGACTTGCATCTGCCACGCTACACCCTTATGTCGCAGCCGGTAGTCTCCGGCCGCTGGGTTGACAAAGCCAGGGTCCGCTTCTCGGCCATGCGTCTCAAAGCCGGTGCGAGCACTGAAACCGGCCGGATCAGTGAAGGCTTCATGTTTCGGTCGCCAGGGCACCCCGTAAAGCGCCGCCTCCTGGCCCGGCTTCATGGCATAAAGGTCCCGGTCGATGATCAGACCTTCCTTCCGCGGGTCATAGATCCGATCGGGAATGGTCTTCAGGTAAGCTTCGTAAGCGACCTCGGTTTTGTATTTCTTTTTCTCGGCCGGATGCCACCCGAAGAAGGCATTGTCGTACCAAAGCCCAAGCTGATAGCCGTGATTGTAAGCCAGCACGTTGGCAACAATCATATCCCCGGTGTCGTGATAAGGGACATCGCCAAAGTCCTTGGTGTGGAGCAGGCGCGGCCCCTGTTCGCGCAACGCGATGCCGTCC
>JBJKSV010000234.1:0-11132 GCA_046703605.1 Limisphaerales bacterium | reverse complement strand
CCCCGGCCAGCATCGGTGCTTGCGCCCGCTTCGGCCGTCCCTGTCGGGAGTTAGCGCGTCTTGTCGATGCTTCCCAACATGGAAACGTTGGGTGATTTTCGCCTGTTCCTCCGGGACAGAGTCAGTTGGGCCGTGGAACGAGGGTGAGATTTACCAACTCACCCGGGCGGATTTTGAGGTTGGGCGGGATACTGATGCTTACAGGCAGAGCCAGTTCAACATTTGCCATTTTGATGGGACCAATCACCGTTGCGGGCACCGGCTCCAACTGTGTGCCAACCTCCTCAATCCTGGCCCAGCCAACCTCGCCGGGTAATCCGGGTGTCCGCACCTGAACGCGCATTCCGACCGCCGGCTGTTCGGTAATCGGGGGGCGCAGGTACCCTACGATGCGCAGCGGAGTGAGGGTGGCGATGGACACGATCGGCTGACCGGCCGTGACCGACTCGCCAGAGCGGTGCAGAATCCTGCTGACGATGCCGTCGATGGGCGCTCTCAAGGTGATCGGACTGAGCTGCGCCTCAGTCAGCTTCAATTTGGCCTCCTCGACCGCAATGGCGGCCACCTGCGGTTCGGTCGAGACCTTCGAGACTTCGACGGTATTGGTCAACTGGAGATCTTTGAAGGATCGCTCCCCTTCATCGACCAGATTGCTGAGCTCGTTGACCTGGCTTTGCAGGCGCTCTTTGTCGGCTTTGGCCTGGTCATAGACCCGCTCCGAGACGATCTTGTCTTTGAACAACTCTTCCATCCGGCGGCTTTGAGCCTCGGCCAATTGCAAATCGATACGCGCGCTGGCCAGCTTGGCGCGCTGGCCCATCCAGTCCAGCCGGAGCTGAGCGTAATCCATCGCGTTGCGCTGCTGCGAGGCAATGGGTTTCATATTGGCGCGGAGCAGCTCGATTTCTGATTGGATAACGGCCAGCGAACTGGCAAGCACCTTCGGATCAGCTACTACCACGGTGCCGACTGGGTCGCCCGCCCGGACGTGTTCGAAGCGCGAGACGTTCAACCGGGCCAGCACGCCCGGCTTGTAGGAGCTGACTTGCGCCACGACCGGCTCGGCCTGGCCAAGCATGGTCGGGGCGGCTACATACCCCTTCCACAGCAGCGCCAGGGCCAGCACCGCTCCCCCAAAGACCATTGCGGGAATAATCCGCAACCGGGCGTCGCGCCAGTGCTGGGCCAATGGAATGGGGATCGTCCCGGGCTTTTGCTCGTTCATAGCTCGGATTCGTCTCCAGCATGCAGACTGGACACTCGGGCAACACCGTCGAGCGTGCGCAGTTCATCAAGCAACTCATGGCTGCGGGCGGGGTCTCTCAAGAGCAAGCGATAAGAGAGATCAACTCCGGCATAGCCTTCATTAGAGCGCTGGCTGGCGCACTGCGTATGCCGGCTATGCCGATGCAAGAGCCGCCGCAGGTCCGCCAACTCCGCTGCCGGCCTCACCCATTGAATATTCACGATGAGGTTGTAGCGATGACGTGTGCCAAAGCCGGTGCCCCAGAAATAGAGCATGAGCAATCCAAAGGCGACGCAGCCGATGATGGCCGAAGTGAACTTCATTGTGCCGCAGGCCAGGCCGATGACAATGACGGCCAGGACATAAGACGTGTCGAGTGTGTCGCGGAGGATACTCCGGAACCGCACCATAGCGAAGATGGCCATCAGGCCGAAGGCCAGGATGAGGTTGTTCGCCAGGATCATCATGACCATCGTCACGATGACGGGCATCAGGATAAGCGTATTGACATAGGAACGGGAATAAGACAGGCCGGTGTGCGTGAACATGTAGAGCCAGGCAATCGTGTGGCCGCACACAAACGCCAACAATAGTCCGATCAGCAGGGCAGTGTAGTTGGTGGGAGCGGCGCCATAGTCGCCTCGGAGAAACAACTCATTCATACATGCTCAACGTCTCCATTTCCGGCATGGGCGCCTCGCGCTGAGGCGCCTCCATCGGCCATTCTCGTGGCGTGAGTCCCTGCCAGTCAAGACTGTTATCGCCGTCGTGGAAGCGGTGCTCTCCCATAAGCAGCACGCCTCCGGCGTACTTGGCCGAGGCCCACCAGGTCAAGTTGAATATTCGGACCATCTCCCTGAACCAGTCCGGGAAGCGATCGGTGAATTTCAGCTCCAGGATGACAAACTCCTTGAGCACCGCCGTCGGATTCTCCATGCCGGTGGCTGCCTGGGCGCGGAAACAAGGCTCGATTTCCACGTTGCGATCAAAGGTGACTCGAACCGAATTGTCATGCGGGCTGACCCAGGCCTCTCGCACGTAGCGGTTGTGGGCCTTGGGGCGGGCGTTGAGTTGGTGAAGCAACAGGCAGAATCGCTGCATGGCCGCCAAATGGCGGGACTCCTTGGAAACCAGGTGTTCGAGGCTGGGCAGTTGGCCGGCGGCCAGCAGAGGGACCGCCTCGCGCAGGACCCCACACCGCTGTTTCAGGATGCAATAATCGACGCGCCCCTTGATCTCGAAGAACACAGGTGTGTCGGGGCGCTCGTCGTAATACCGGAGGCGGAGCTTGAAACGGTTCTTCGTCCCGTTGATGGTGGCATGGAAGGTGTGGAGGTCGTCCGAGTCAAAATACAGGCTATGCACCGGATAGGAGAGATTCGGCTGCCCGACCCCGTAATCGTCCAGTTCGAGATAGCTGCTGACGAAATCGCGCATGGCGCCGCAAATCGATTCATCGATCAAATACTTCAACTCGAACCGTTGCTGTTGTAGCCGATGGTCCTGGCCCATAGAGTTGAGTCTATATTAGTGAAGTCCGAATTGGAAGAGAAGAGACGACAGCCTCAGCGATTCATTTTGCGCGCGCTCGGTGTTGGATAGGCGGGCCTTCTGGATGATTTTTGCCATACTCGCTTTGGCTCTCATCGGGCAAACTGCGCGAAGGTCCTTGCGGAGTCAAGGCTCCGGAGTTGAAAACAGGGCCAGGAGAACGGAATATGGAAGCATGCAATCAGCCCACGGCATTCGTTTCCATCTCGCGCGCGCCCTGACTGTCGCCCTAACGATATGCGGCCTGGCGCCCTTCGGTTCCGGCTGCGGCGGCAACTCCAGGCACTCGCTGGTGGTGGGAATGGAATTGAACTACCCGCCTTTCGAGATGATTGACCCCCAAGGCGCTCCGTCCGGTGTGAGTGTAGAACTGGCGCACGCGTTGGGGAGTTACCTCGGGCGCTCAGTCCGGATCGAGAACATTCCTTTCGACGGCCTGATCCCGGCCCTCAAGACCGGAAAGATCGATCTCATCATCTCCTCGATGACGGAGACGCCTCAACGGGCGCAATCGATAGCCTTTTCAAGACCGTATGTGCATACCGGCCTGTGCTTGCTGGTCAACCGAGGCATCAAGGTTCAGTCTGTCTCCCAACTGGACAGGCCCGGCTGGAGCATCGCCGTCAAGCAAGGCACTACTGGCCAACTTTACGCCCAGAATCACTTCAAGAAGGCCCGGGTGCTGGTGCTGGACAAGGAAGACGCCTGTGTACTCGAGGTCGTCGAGGGTAAAGCCCAGGCCTTCATCTACGACCAGATGTCGGTCCTCAAGCACTGGCAGCAACACACGGCTAGCACCTACGCCCTGCTCAAGCCCTTTCAGAAGGAATCCTGGGCTATTGGCCTGCGACAGGGAGATGACGCGCTCAAGACGCGGGTAAACGCATTTCTTGAGAGCTTCAAGGCGTCCGGCGGCTTCGACCGTCTCGCGAGGAAATATCTCAAAGGACAAAAAGAGGCGTTTCAAAAACTGGCCGTTCCGTTCTATTTTTGAGTGTGATCTCCACCAAGAGCCTGTTCTTTGAGTCTGCCGCGGGATGCCCCGGCGGCGCCGCACCGAGTTCCAAACTGGCCAGTTGGCTGCTGGCGCTGCTTTTCGTCGGATTCATCTTCTACTTTTCTTTCCACCAGATTGCCTACGGTTGGAACTGGAGCGCGGTTTACCCCTACCGGCAAACCTTGTTGGACGGTTGGTTGGTGACGATCCTTATCTCTCTCGCCTCACTGGCCTTGAGCACGATTATCGGCGTGGTGTTCGCCCTGGCGCGGCGCTCCCGATTCCTGCCCCTTCGGTATTTCGGCCAGCTTTACATCGAATTGGCCCGTGGCACGCCTTTGTTGGTACAGATATTAATTCTCTTCTACGTGGTCGCCGACGCCTTCCACGTCGAGAACCGCTACCTTGTCGGCGTTCTGATCCTTTCGCTTTTCAGCGGCGCTTACATCAGCGAGGTGGTTCGTGCCGGTATTGACAGCGTTGGGCATTCCCAACTCGATTCGGCGAGGGCCATCGGTCTCACACGCGCCCAGACTTATCGCTATGTCATTCTTCCCCAGGCGCTGCGATTGACCCTGCCGCCCCTGGTTGGCCAGTTTGTGTCCCTTATCAAGGACTCCTCGCTGCTCTCTTTGATCGCCGTAAACGAATTCACCCAGGCTGCCCGCGACGTCAATTCCGTCACTTACAGCACCCTGGAGTGCTACATTCCTTTGGCCATCGGCTATCTGGTGCTGACGCTTCCCATTTCAGTCTGGATGCGCGTCCTGGAACACAAACTGCGCTTTGAGACTTAGCATCTCCAACCTCGCCAAAGCCTTCGGGCCACACCAGGCCCTCAACGGGCTGAGCCTCCAACTCGAACGGGTACGCAGTCTCGTTCTCATTGGCCCGTCGGGTGGCGGCAAGACAACCCTGCTGCGCGTGCTCGCCGGGCTGGAAATTCCTGACTCAGGGCGGGTCGAACTCGATGGAGAACCGCTCCGGTTCGAGGAACGTGCGCTTGAAGGCTATCGGCGCTCGGTGGGCGTCGTGTTTCAGTCCTTCAACCTGTTTCCTCACCTTACCGCCTTGGAGAACATCACGCTGCCTCTGGAAAAGGTACATCGTTTTCCCGCCGCAAAGGCCACGGACACCGCCATGGGGCTGCTCCGCCGCTTCCAACTTGACGCGCATGCACACAAAAGGCCCGCCGCGTTGTCTGGCGGCCAGCGCCAGCGTGTGGCCATTGCCAGGGCCGTGGCCATCAAGCCGCGTCTCCTGCTCTTCGACGAGCCGACCTCCGCGCTGGACCCGGAGATGACCGGCGAAGTCCTCGACATGATCCAGCAACTCCTTCAGGAGGGCCGCGACCTGATCCTGGTCACTCACGAAATGGGCTTTGCCCGCAGGGTGGCCGAACGGGTGGCCTTTGTGGCTGAGGGCAGGATTCTCGAGACCGGAACGGCGGGCGCGCTCTTCGCCGCCCCAGCCACCGAACAATGCCGCCGCTTCCTGAGCACGGTGCTGAAGTATTGACTCAGCCGCCCTTGCTGCTGTTGCTGCTGCCGACGGTGTTCATCAGGTCGATCAGCGGCAGGAACATGGCAATGACGATACTGCCGACGATGACCGCCAGGAAGACGATCATGATCGGCTCCAGCAGCGAGGTCATTGCCGCTACGGCATTATCGACTTCCTCGTCGTAGTTGTCGGCGATCTTCAAGAGCATTTCGGGCAGGGCGCCGGTTTGCTCGCCCACATCGACCATGCTGATGACCATGGGCGGAAACACTCCCGACGACTCCAAGGGGGCGGTAATGGTCTCTCCTTCCTTGACGCTTTCGTGGACGGAACCGACGGCGTTGCTAATGATAACGTTGCCGGAGGTTTCCTTGACAATCGTCAGGGCCTGCAAGATGGGCACACCGCTGCTGACCAGAGTTCCCAGCGTCCGGGTGAACCGAGAGATGGCGACTTTACTGATGACCGGCCCGACCACCGGCATCTTGAGCTTGATCTTGTCCCAAACCCGGCGGCCGAACTTGGTGCTCTTGAAGAGCACGAACAGAATGACAACGGTAATGATGACTCCCAGAGAACTGAGGATGTGCAGCCGAATCGCATTGCTGACCCCCATCACGAAACGGGTCCACGCTGGCAATTGACGCCCCTCAGCCAGCCCTTGAAAGACCTGCTGGAATTTGGGCACGATATATATCATCAAGACGAACATGATGCCGGTGGCGACTACCAACACCGCGCACGGGTAGAACATCGCGGCAATCACCTTGCCCTTGATCTTCTGGGCCTTCTCCATAAACTCGGAGAGGCGGTTCAGCACGACTTCGAGCACACCACCGAGCTCGCCGGCTTTGACCATGTTGACGAACAAACGGTTGAAGACCTTTGGATGCTGGGCCAACCCCTCCGAGAAGGTGCTGCCGCCCTCAATTGACAGGGCCAACTCGCCCAGGATCTCTTTGAGGGTAACATTCCTTTCCTGCTTCTCGAGCACACGCAGGCCGCGCAAGAGAGGAAGGCCGGCATCGACCAGCGTGGCCAATTGCCGTGTAAAGGTGGTAAGCACCTTGGATTTAACTCTGCCGCTCAGGCCGGGGATCTTGATCTGAAGGTTCATCGCCCCCCCCTTCTTCTTGGTCTTGGGGGCGGCCTTGCCCTTTTTCTGGACTTTGTCCTTGGAGCGGTCCAGTTCTACGATCTTGGTCGGGAACAGCCCCATCTCCTTCACGCGTCCGATGGCCTCGTTTTGGCTGGCAACTTCGAGAGTGCCCTTGGTTTCTTTGCCATGGGCGTCCATCGCGACGTAATTGTATTTTGGCATAACTGTTCTCCCGGTTGTCTGCGCGTCTCTAGGTATATTTAACAACTTCTTCGATCGTCGTGTCGCCGTCGAAAATGCTGCGCAAGCCGTCATCGCGCAACGGGATCATTCCCAGCTCGACGGCTTTTTGGCGCAAAACAACCGTTGGCGCCCGCTCGTTGATCAGCGTGCGGATCGAGTCGTTGATGGTCAACAGCTCAAAAATCCCTTTGCGTCCGCGGTATCCGGTGTCGTTGCAGGTTGAGCAACCGCGTCCGTAGTAGAAGACCTTGTCTCCGATATCGTGCGGGGAAAGATTGAGCAACCCAAGTTGGTTCTCGGTAGGTTCGAAGGGGGTGCGGCAGGCCTTGCAGATCGTTCGCACCAGGCGCTGGCCTACGACGGCCACCAGCGTGGAGGAGATGAGGAACGGCTCGACTCCCATATCGATCATACGAGTAACGGCGCCGGGCGAATCGTTCGTGTGCAGAGTGCTCAGCACCAAATGCCCCGTCAGAGAGGCTTGAATGGAGATCTGCGCCGTTTCCAGGTCACGCATTTCACCGACCATGATGACATCGGGGTCCTGGCGCAAAAACGAGCGCAGGGCCTTGCTGAAGGTCAGGCCCACCGACTCGTTGATCGCCACTTGCATGATCCCTTCGATGTCGTATTCGACCGGGTCTTCCGCCGTGAGCAGTTTGGAGTCGATGGTGTTGACCCGGCGCAAACAGGAGTAAAGGGTCGTGGTCTTGCCGCAGCCGGTTGGGCCGGTCACGATGACGATGCCATTGGGGCGCTGAATGGACTCGGTCAGATAGTCGTAAAGATATTTCGGGAAGCCCAGACCCTCCAGTTCAAGGCTCACGGCCGTCCGGTCCAGAACACGCAGCACTACCGATTCACCAAACTGCGTCGGCAAGGTTGACACACGCAAATCCACCGTGCGGCTGCCGATCTGGTAGTTGATGCGCCCGTCCTGCGGCATGCGCCGCTCGGAAATGTTCAGATTAGACATGACCTTGAGGCGGGAGATCACTGGCAACGCCAAGTGCTTGGGGGGCGGCGACATCTCGTAAAGGGCGCCATCCACGCGGTATCGGATGCGGAATTCGGACTCGAACGGCTCGAAGTGGATGTCGCTGGCGCGGTCTTGAACCGCCTGAAACAGGACCAGGTTCACAAACCGGACGATAGGGGCCTCGTTGGCCAGACTGGCCATCAGGTTGGTGTCATCGGTCTCGGCAACAACTCCGACTTCCTGGGCAATTTCCTTGTCCGCCCCCAATTGCTTAAGCAGTTCGGAGAAGCTTTCGCCCCCATCGCCGGGGGCCGTGCCAACGCCCTCGGGGTAGTACTTCTCGATGGCCTTGGAGACCTGGGCCGGGTCCGCTACTACCAACTGGATGTCCTTCTTGACAACAAAGTTCAGCTCATCGACCACCGCGGGATTAAGCGGGTCCACCAAGGCCACTTCGACCGTGCCGTTGTTCATGGCCACCGGCAGGCACTGGTACATCCTCGCGGTTTTGGGCGGAATGGTTTGGATCAAATCCGGGGTCAGGGCCGAATCGCTAATCGTAACGACTCGGGTGGCGATCTGGTCGGCAATGACCTGCAGGATGGTATCCAGGTCCATAATGCCGAAATCCTGAAGGATCTGGATGACCGGCTTGCCGGTGCGCTTGAATTCGCTGGCGACCTCCTCATATTGGAGGTCGTCAATCAGGCTTTGCCCTTTGATGAGCGACAGGAGCGGATTTGAAATCTCTTCGGGCATGGTGTTCGATGCCTCAAGGTTTGCTCTCGACCAGTGCGGCGGTGTCGGCCCCAACGGCCTGAGCCAGTTCGAGTTCCTGCAGTTTGGCTTGGATGCTCACGGGGTCCTGGGCCTTGGTCACGACCTCCTCGCGGGCGATCATGCCCGCCAGGTACTTCTCGATGAGAAAGCCGTCCAAGGTCACCATGCCGTGTTTGGCCCCGGTCTGAATGTCAGATTGAATGCGGAAAGTCTTGTTGTCACGGATGAGCGCGGCAACCGATGGGGTATTAACCATGATCTCGAACACCGCAACGCGTCCAGGCTTGTCAATGCGCGGGATTAACAACTGGGAAATCACCGCCTGCAAGACTGTCGAAAGCTGAATCCGAATCTGCTCCTGCTGGTTGGTGGGAAACGCGTTGACAACCCGGTCGATAGTCTTGGCCGCGCCGGTCGTGTGAAGGGTCCCAAACACCAAGTGCCCCGTTTCAGCCGCCGTGATGGCCGCATCGATCGTCTCCAGGTCGCGCATTTCCCCCACCAGGATGACATCCGGATCCTGCCGCAAGGCGCGGCGGAGGGCTTCCGCGAAATTGGGAACATCCACCCCGAGCTCCCGCTGGGTAATCAGGGCTTTCTTGTGATGATGGTAATACTCGATAGGGTCTTCAATGGTGATAATATGGGCCTCGTCCCGCTCCTGGTTGATGATGTCGATCATCGAAGCCAGCGTCGTAGTCTTGCCCGAACCAGTCGGGCCTGTGACCAGGACCAGGCCGCGCGGCTTGTAGAGCAGTTCTTTGGCGGAGGGGGGAATGCCGATCTGCTCCATCGATAGGAGCTTGTTGGGGATCTGGCGCAGGACAATGCCAAAATTGCCTTTCTCCTGGAACACGCTCACACGAAACCGCGCCATGTCACCAAAGGCGAAGCCGAAGTCGGCGCCGCCTCTCTCGCGCACGCCCTGAATGTGTTCCTCGGAGGTGATGCTGCGCATCAATTCCTCGGTGTCCTCGGGCCCAAGGGAGGGGCCTTCGACCCGGTGGAGAATGCCATGGACACGGATCGTAGGCGGGGTGCCAACGCGAATGTGCAAATCGGAGGCGCCTTCGGAGACCACCAACTGCAGGAGATCGGACATCGAGTAAGACATGATATCAAAAATTCAAACCCGCCACTATTTAACTACAAAATCAGACAGTCGTGAAGTCCTTTTGTCACGCCCCGGCTCAATCGATATCTCCGACCGTGGCTTTGATGACCTCGTCCGGCGTGGTTAGCCCGGCCTGTACTTTGCGGATGCCGTCTTCCCGCAAGGTCCTCATCCCCATCTCGCGGGCGCGGGCACGCAGAACGGAAGCGGGCACCTTCTCATAAATCAATTTCCGCGCGTCGTCATCAATCGTGAAAATCTCGAAAATGCCGAACCGACCGCGGTAACCCGTGTTGTTGCAATTGGCGCACCCCTTTCCCTGGAGAAAATTGGCGCCCTGGGTGTTGGCGGCATCCAGACCCAATTGCCTCATCTCCGCCTCCGAGGGGACATAGGGTGCGCCGCACTGCTTGCAGACTTTGCGGACCAGGCGCTGGGCCATTAGCGCGCGAGTCGAGGAGGCGACCAGGAACGGTTTGACCCCAATATCGATGAGACGCGTGACAGCACTCGGGGCGTCGTTGGTGTGCAGCGTCGAGAACACCAAATGGCCCGTGAGAGAAGCGTTGATGGCAATGGTGGCGGTCTCCAGGTCGCGAATCTCCCCAATCATGATGATATTGGGCGCTTGCCGCAGGATGGAGCGCAGGGCCATCGCGAAGGTCAGACCGACCGCTTCATTGACCTGGACTTGATTAATCCCCCCCAGGATATACTCGACCGGGTCTTCGACAGTGATAATCTTCCTGTCCGGGCGATTAATGAAATGCAGACACGAATAAAGTGTCGTCGTCTTGCCTGAACCAGTCGGGCCTGTGACTAGCAGGATGCCGTCGGGCAAGCCGATAAGCCGCTCGAAAGTCTGTTGATCGTCCGTGAAGAACCCCAGCTCCGCCAACCCCAGACGCAGCCCTTCCTTGTCCAAAATACGCATGACGATGCTCTCGCCGTGGTTCGTGGGAAGGCACGAAACGCGCAGGTCAATGAGTTTGCCTCCCACCGAGGTCTGGATGCGCCCGTCCTGAGGGATCCGGTGCTCGGAGATCGACATGTTGGACTGAATCTTCAGACGGCTGATAATGGCCGCCTGCAAGCGCTTGGGCGGCGATTTCATTTCGTGCAGCACGCCGTCAATCCGGTAGCGCAACCTGAAATTGCGGCCAAGCGGCTCCAGATGGATGTCCGAGGCCCGCATCTTGAACGCCTCCGTGATAATGCTATTGACCAGCTTGATCAGCGGAGCGTCCGCTTCAACCGTCGCACCATCCTCAAGGCCACCCGCTCCAAGCTCGACATGCTCCTCTGTAAGCTCCTTGATGGTCTCGTTAAGGAGCGGGTCAGCCTCGCGCGCCCGCGAACCGCCCCGGTCCCCGCCATAGTACTTGCCCAAGGCGGTTTCGATGTCTGAATCGGAAGCGACCTGGAGGTTGACCTCAGCGTTGAGCAGGTGGGTCAAGCTGTCAATTGTGTCCAGGTCAGAGGGGGCGGCAATGGCCACCGTGATGCTCCCATCGTGCTTGAAGACCGGCACAACTCGGTACTTTCGGGCGATGTGGCGGGGAATGGACGCGATGACATCATCTTCAATCTTTATCTCCCCCAGATTCACAACCTCGGCCC
>JBJKSV010000233.1:0-5455 GCA_046703605.1 Limisphaerales bacterium | reverse complement strand
ATCCATATTTGGCGAGGGGCAGCCGCCGGAAAAACGGAGAAGCCAGGGCCATCGGATGAATCGCCGAGCACACATCGTGAGTGAAACCCGGCAGCGTCAGCTCCGCGGACCGGGTTCCCCCCCCAATTGTCCCCTGGCCCTCCACTACCAGCACACTCAGACTTTCCTCCGCCAGCCGAATGGCGGCCGCCAGCCCGTTCGGCCCCGACCCCACGACCACTGCGTCGTAAGAGACCCGGTTAGGCATACTGCACCATCATCGACAATGACCCGTTCATCGCTCCATTCGGCGCCCGCATTCTCGAGATCCGTCTTGAGGGACGGCCAGGAAGTCAGCCGCCGGCCTTGGACAACGCCGGCTTCAATCAGTGTCCATGGGCCATGACAAATCGCGCCAACGGGCTTGCCGTCGTCGAAGAAGGAACGTACGAACTCGACCGCCTTCTTGTCCAGCCTGAGCTTGTCCGGATTCATGACCCCGCCCGGCAGTACCAGCGCGTCATAATTGCCGGGCTTGGCCTTTTTGAGAGGGACATCCACGTCGAACGTCTGCCCCCACTCAGTATGGGCCCAGGCCCGAATGCTCTCGCCCGCCGGTGACACAATTTCGACGATTGCCCCCGCCTTCTCCAGGGCCTTTTTCGGCTCCGCCAGTTCCGACTCTTCAAACCCGTTGGTCGCCAAAATCGCAATCCTCTTTCCGTCCAATGACTTTTTCATAAACTTGCTCACGCTCCTCAGTACGATGAGCGAGCGCGGCATTATCCGCAATGGGGAGGGCAGCCCAGGGCCAACAACTCGTTTCCGAAGCCCAATGCGTCCGCCCAACAATTTATAGCGAAATTAGGCATCTTATAAAAATCTTGTAAACTCCCTAAGATGGCTATAATCTCCCGGCTATGGACCCAATTTCGAATCCATTCGCCCCTGGGGCGGGATCACGTCCACCGGAGCTTGCTGGCCGGGGCAAGCTCATTGAAGCGGTTCGCATTGCCATCGAACGAGTTCGCCGGGGAAACCCCTCAAAGAGCGTCTTGATGGTCGGGCTTAGGGGAGTGGGCAAGACGGTGCTGCTAGACCGAATGCGGGACGATGCGGAGAGCGGTGGCATTCAAACGGCGCGGGTTGAGGCACCGGAAGGAAGGTCGCTTCCGGCACTTCTGGCGCCCGAGCTTCGGCTGGCATTGCTTCGCCTTTCAAGAGATGCAAAAGCGAAGCATCTCGCGCGCCGGGCCTTGCGCGGTCTAGCGGGCTTCGCAAAGGCGCTGAAGGTCAAATACGCTGACATTGAGGTTGGTCTCGACTTTGATCCCGAGCCCGGCTTGGCGGACAACGGTGACTTGGAGCACGACTTGCAGGCGTTACTCGAGGCGGCCGCGGTCGCGGCCCGTGATGGCGAGACGGCGCTGGCTCTTTTCGTAGATGAGCTGCAATACGTCGCAGAAGATCAATTGGCCGCACTGATCACGGCACTGCACCGCACATCCCAACGCCGCCTCCCTGTGATTTTGGTGGGCGCAGGCTTGCCGCAGCTTCGGGCGCACATGGGCCGGGCCAAATCGTACGCGGAGCGTCTCTTTGACTTTCCCGTCGTGGGGGCGCTCTCGCCAGAGGCGGCCAAGACCGCGATTACCAAACCGATCCAGGCCGAAGGGGCAACGATCGAAGCAAACGCCTTGGAGAAGATCGTTCAGGAAACGCACGCGTATCCCTACTTCCTGCAGGAATGGGGAAAACACGCGTGGGATATTGCCCCTTGCTCGCCGATAACCCTCGGAGACATCGACAAGGCCTCAGTCAGTGCCGTCGCCGCGCTTGACGAGAGCTTCTTCCGCGTACGCTTCGACCGCTTAACCCCATTAGAGAAGATGTACCTCCGAGCTATGGCTGAACTGGGACAGGGGCCGCATCGCTCCGGTGACGTCGCGGAGCAACTCGGCCGAACGGTCACTTCTCTGGCGCCGACCAGAGCTCAACTCATCGCCAAAGGCATGATTTGGAGTCCGAGTCACGGCGACACCGCCTTCACCGTTCCCCTCTTCGACGAATTCATGCGGCGAATCATGCCCGGCGACGACTGGAAGACTCGAGGCTGAGACCGCGCCGGTGACATCCTTCAGGTCGGTGGCGGCTCGTAGGCATAAGGAAGCCAACGGAGCACGTTAATTTGTCCGTGCTGGCATCCTGTAATCGACGCCTCACCATCGCCGAACGCGGTAAAATCTTTCAGCGTGCCCCGCAGTCGGATCAGTGAGCGTTCGTATCCTGCCCGTGCCGGGAACCAGGGGCAGTGCCGTCCAGTTGCTCTCCGAGAGCGACTGCTTGTATTCCAGGCGGTAAACGTGCCCGGTCTGGGTCGGCAGGCTAACGCTGAAGCCATTTGTGTCCCATGTCGGATTTGTGAGTGGCGCTCCAAGGATTAGGGCGCCGTGGTTTACCACTGCCAGACTAGAACCCCCGCCCGCGCAGATGGTCAAAGCATTAGTCAGTCCAGCGGGTGCCCCGGCCCCTGAAACCGACCCCCACAGGCGCACGACGCTCCCGTCCGCTCTCAGAGCGATCATGTGGGCGTCGCCCACCGCGACTGAGACGATGCCAGGGTACTGCGGAAGCGCCTGCCAGTTTCCTCCTCCCCATGGGATCACAGCCCCATCGCTACGCAGGGCCGCGCTATGAAGACTTCCTGCGGCAATGGCGACGACATTTGTCAGCCCGGGCGGCATGTTGGTCTGGCTAAAGTCCGGGTAATGCCCGCCCCACGCAACGACGGTTCCGTCCGCTCGCAAGGCGACACCGTGATACAATCCGGCTGCTATTGCGACAACGTCCAGGGCGGTTCGGGGCACCCTGGTGGAACCGGAATAACCCCAAGCGGCTACGGTCCCGTCAGCCTTGAGGGCGAGGCTGAGATTCCCGCCGGCGGCGATGGCCACGACGTGCGACAGACCGGCCGGCACGGCCGTGACGCCCGCGCCGTCGTAGCCCCAGGCCAGGACGGTGCCGTCAGCCCTCAGGGCCAGGTTGTGGTCGGCGCCCGCAGCGATCGATATGACGTTCGTGGCTTCGGGCGGAACGTCGGTCTGCCCATAAGAATCATCTCCCCAAGCCACCACTTGGCCGTCGGCTTGGAGTGCAAGGTAGAAAGCAGAGGATGGGATATCCGTCTGAGCGGCGGCAATCGCGACCACGTCGGTCAGTCCGTCTGGAACGGCGGCTTGGACGCTCGGATCCGATCCCCACGCCGCGATGGGAACGACTCTCAGGAGGGCCTTGGCGCTGTTGGTCATGCCGTAGGAGTTGCTGATCCTGGCGGAATAACTCCCCGCTTGGCTCGGCTGCGCGTTGCGCAAGGTGAGCAGAGCTTCGGTCGCACCCTTCAACTCTTGGCCATTGAACTGCCACTGATAATTGAGAGGCGGGGTTGCGTTGACGGAAACGCTGAAGGCGGCTGAACCGCCGTTGAAGGTGACTGCGTCCTGCGGTTGGGAACAGATGAGGAAGGGTGCGACGGTCAGGGTCCCCGCGGTGCTGCTGGCCGCCCCATAGGCGTTGCTGACGGTGACGGAATACTCTCCAGCCTGGTCCAACTGTACGTCCGCGAGCGCCAGAGTGCTATTGGTGGCGCCGGCAATAACCTGGCCGTTCCATTTCCATTGGTAGGTCAGCGGCAGAACGCCCTTCGCCACGACGCTGAAGGCCGCGCTCCCGCCTCCGATGGCGAGTTGGTCCTGAGGCTGGCCGTTGATCAGGATTGGCACGGTTTGGAACGTCATTTCGCCGCTCGTGGCACTGCCATAGGGATTGGCTATCGCTACAGAATAGGAGCCGGCTTGCGACGGCTGTACGTCTGTCAGGATCAGGACAGCATCGGTGGCGCCTGGAATGTCGGCGCCGTTGAAGCGCCACTGATAGCCCATGGGCTGCGCGCAAATTGCATTGGCGCGAAACTCGACCGTCCCACCAATGTTCGCCCTGCGCTGACGCACCGGAGGCAGAACCAGGGGCGGCTGCTGCCCCATCAGCGCCAAACTGCTGCCCCAACTGCCGGCGGCAATCGCGACGACGTTCGACAGACCGTCAGGGACCACTTGCGGGCCGCCTTCGGCAAAGAGAAAACCCCAACCCGCCACGGTTCCATCGCTCTTGAGGACGAGATCGACCTGATTGTCTCCGCCGCCCATGCCCGCCGAGACGGCGATGATGTTTGTCACGCCAGGCGGGACGGTGTAGCCGCTCCATCCCCAGCCCGTCACGCTTCCATCCGCCAGCAGTGCGAGACAATCATTGCCGGCGGCAACTCCCACGACGTTTGTCAGGCCCGGAGGCATATTAGTCAAGGAGCCAGTCCCCCCGCCCCAGCCCACGAGCGAGCGGTCCGCCTTCACAGCGAAACTGGTGCCGGCTCCCGCGGCGATGGCGACCACATTCGACAAGCCGTCCGGCACAGCCGACTGGCCGTAGTCGTTGGCCCCCCAAGCGACTACGGTTCCATCGGCCCCGAGGGCCAAGCTGTGATCCAACCCTGCCGCAATACCCACGACATTTGTGAGCCCAGAAGGCACGTCAAGCTGGCCGGAGACGTTCGTGCCCCAGGCCACAACCGAGCCGTCAGCCTTGAGCGCCAGGCTGTGGAACTTCCCGGCGGCGACCGCCACAACATTGCTGAGACCCGCGGGAACCGTTGCCGGAACAGTGGGGAAATTGGGGTCCTGGTTTGGCAATAGATAGTAGCCCCAGGCGGCCACTGTCCCATCATCCCTCAACGCCAACTCGTGCTCGTAGCCGCCGGATATTGCGACAACATTCGTCAAAGTCGCCACCACGGCGGGATTACTCGAAACGCCCCATTCGATCACCCTCCCTGAAGCCATCGCGGTTCCAGGAAAACAAATGCCGCCAACCAAGACGACCGGCAGAAGGCCTTCAAAGAGTCCGACACGCATCGCTTTCATCATCGCTTTCACAACAGACCCACGGTTGGGCAGACCCAACAGCAGTGCATCAACCTTGATGAGTTTAAATCAATGGTGTCGCTGCCGTTGGCAGTTGGTCGGCTGGCGGCAGGAAGCGTTCACAGAACGGAAAGCGCTCCCACACTGCCCATTCCAGTCGCTTGTGTTCGATCTGGCCCTCGGAAAGGGGGGCTATAAGGCCCGTTGTTCGGTTTCGTTTATATGAGGAGGCCAACCAATTGTCAACACAAAACGATTTAGAAACTCTTCTTTTCTCTTTCGATCTATGGTTTCAACTGTCTTGCGTCCGGGGCGGAGGCGGTGGACGGCAATGGTTCGGCCTCAGGACCGATGTCACGAGTCCAGAGTTTGCGTGTGACACGCAAGAGCACCAAACCAGACACGATGAAAGCCACCAGGAGGGCGAAGCCCATGCCGGTGCGTCCGTAGAGGAAATTGCCCATGGTGAAAAGGCCGGACCAGATAGCGACGCAGCCCGAGAC
>JBJKSV010000232.1:0-7018 GCA_046703605.1 Limisphaerales bacterium | reverse complement strand
GCGCCTCCGCCATCCTCGTCTTCCAGGATGTTTCGCCTTCGGGCCTTAACACCGACCTGCTCCTGGATAACGTGAGCCTTACCTCCCAAACGGCGGCAACTCCATCGTTGAATGAACTGCCCAAGCTCGCCGAGCCTGGAGTTGGTGTTTTGTCCATTGCGAGGCGTCCGGAAGGCTTCAGCATCCAGGTTCGCGTCATGGAAAAGGGGAGCTATGAGATCCAGGCCTCCAGCGACCTGAAGTCTTGGCGATCAGTCGGCGTCACCAGGGTATCCGAGCCGCAGACGCTCGAATTCCTTGACAGCGACACGACGCCGACTGCGCAGTTCTACAGACTCGTCCATTAGTCAGTTGTGAGCAACCACAATGACGATGGGTAACCATCTCCATCGGCTCCAATTGTTGTTGGTTGGGGCGCGGACCTGGAGCGGCGGCGGCGCCAAGACATTACTTTAGCGGCAGCTTGATCCTGAACGTACTGCCGGCGCCGGGCTGGCTTGACACCTCGATCGTCCCACTATGCGCGTCGATGATGGCCTTGCAGATGGCCAAGCCTAGTCCCGTCCGGCCTTGAATGCGCGACCGGGATTTATCGACCCGGTAGAATCGCTCGAAAATGTGAGGCAGGTCTTCGGGAGGAATGCCTTGGCCGGTGTCGCCCACCGAAAGAATCGCGTTCCCATTTTCGCTCCCGGTGGAGACCCGCACCTCGCCATGGTCGCGGTTGAAATGGATGGCATTGGTCAGGAGATTCGTGACCACTTGGCCAAGCCGTTCGGCATCCCCTTGGCATTGCACCGCGGTCAATTCACTGCGAAGCTCCACGCCCCGTTCAGCAGCCAGCGGGCGGACAAGCTCCAGGCTCTCCCGCGCCGCGCGGGCGAGGTCAAAGCCCTGATGCTGCATCGCCGCCTGGCCCGCGTCGAGCCGGGCCAGCTCGAGCAAGGATTGGGTAAGATTGCGCATCCGCTGGGCCGCCCGCTGGCAGGCCTGCAGGGCCTCCCGATACTCCGTCGCGCTTCGCTCCCTTGAAAGGATGGTTTGCGTCTGGGAGAGGATGACCGAGACCGGAGTGCGCAACTCGTGCGAGGCGTCGGAAGTGAAGCGGGATTGGTGAGCAAAGGCGGCCTCAAGACGCGCGAAAGTAGAGTTGAGCACGGAAGCCAGCCGGCCCAGCTCGCTATCAGTATCCGCGGTGTTGATGCGTTGGGCCAAATCGCCCGCGGCTATCTTCACTGCC
The DNA here is from genome assembly GCA_046703605.1 of Limisphaerales bacterium. GTDB lineage: Bacteria > Verrucomicrobiota > Verrucomicrobiia > Limisphaerales > UBA8199 > JAJYHY01. The sequence continues at coordinate 5,778 of JBJKSV010000232.1, read as the reverse complement.
GTCCGGCTGATATCATCGATGGGCCGAATCGCTCTCGAAGCCACCCACCACCCCCCTGCCAGCCCGATCATCAGCACCCCAGCACCGGCCCCGACCAGCCAATACGCCAACCGCCGCATCGCCGCCATCTCTGGCCCCACGGAACGTCCGACCAACAGACAAGTGCCGAATGGCATGAATTTATAGGCCTCGCGATACTCGCCGCGTGTCCGCATCTCGGTGGCCATAGAGATCATCGGGCCGCGCCCAGGGCCTGGCCTGGGACTGGCATGGCCAGGTTCCTCCTCGTTTGGAGACCGGGCCGAGGCCGAAGCAGCCGGCTCAATCGCAACCACCTGCCTCGCCGCCATCTCCCCCTGGTGGTTGGATAGCCAGCCGAAAACCTCAGACCCCTGCCCAGCCCCGACGTGCTCCGGCCTTGGGACGTTTCGCGGCGCGCCCGGCGAACGCTTCAGCTCCTTGCCATCAGGACCCCATGCGACGAAGTAGAACGTGTTGGTCTGGCCCGCCTCAGCGGCAATGCGCCTCTCGAGAGACTGATTCAGCCGCTCGCAAAACGCATCCGCGTTCATGCGGAAGCCCGGATGCGGGCGACGGTGGCCGTCGGCCGGGCCAGCGTCGTCTATCCCTTCTGCAGCCGGGCGAACGCTCCCACGCCCTTCCACTTGAGCATCCTCACCGCCAACTGCCGAGTCCCGCCAGCGAGGTGGATGCGGCCGGGGAGGAGACATCAACGAAAAGGCCAGGAAGCCCAGTCGCTGTTCCAGCTCCTGGTTGATGCGCCGCCATTGGTTGTCTCGCGCGACCTGAAACGCCGTGAGGCCGAACCCCGTCAGCACGACAAAGAGGATCAGGCCGTGCCAGGCCTGCAGCCGCCATCGGATGGAGTTGAAGATCATAGCCCCGCGTCAATGCAGTAGCCGTGTCCTCGCCGGGTCGTGATGAAACCGTGGCCGAGTTTCTTGCGGATGTTGGAAACATGCACGTCCAGGAGATTGGACATCGTATCGTCGTTTTCATCGAACAGGTGCTCGTAGAGCATCGTCCGGGTAACCACCTTGCCACGATGCACTGCCAGGAACTCCAGCAAGGTGTATTCGCGCGCCGTGAGCGTCACCTCGCGTCCCTGGAGTTTGACGCTCCGGGCGACCGTATCAATGACCAGGTCGCCGATCTCCAGGCGCGGCTGGGGCTCGCTGGCTGCCCGGCGGATCAAGGCCCTCAAGCGCGCCAGCAACTCGCTCGTGTCGAAGGGCTTTACCAGGTAATCGTCCGCCCCGGTGTCCAGCCCGCGCACCCGGTCGCGCACTGCATCCAGGGCGGTTAGGATCAAGACCGGCGTCCGCTTGGTCTTGCGCAGCCGGCGCAGCACTTCCCAGCCGTCGATGCCGGGAAGCATGATGTCCAACACCACAGCGTCGTACTCGTAGGTCTCGGCTTTGAACAGCCCGTCCTCCCCGTCCGCGGCCCCGTCGGCCGCGTAGCCGTCCTCCCGCACTGCCTTAAGAAGGCTGTCGAGTAGATCCGGCTCGTCTTCGACAATAAGGACTCTCATATCCGGAGCTGTTCTCAATCACCACGTTCGCTTCATTGTTCTTGAGGCACCCTACCAAGTCCAGCCTTAAGAGAACATTAAGCAACTGAGGGTACACACTTCTCGACCTGCCAGTCTGACATGTCGGACCGGTCTGACGCGTCCGAGCCGGACCAAGCCACCCACCACTTGAATAAGCCTCACTCCAACCGAGTTCAGTGCTCGCCGGTCTCGTCCACTACCAGAAAATGGCTGGCGCCATCGCGCCAGACCCGGAGCAAGGTCATTTTGCTGGTGGTTTTCTCCGTCATCCGCACCGCTTGCTCAGCATTGCTGACCGGCCTATGGTTAATCTCCTCGATGACATCGCCAGGTTGCAGGCCGGCATCTGCCGCCGCGGAGTCCTGGTCCACCTCGGTAACAAGGACGCCGGTGAGATCTCTGGGAAGCTGGAGTTGGCGCCGCGCCGTAGTGTCAATATCGGTAACGGTTACGCCATTGAGCGTGCCGTTGTCCGAGTCGGCGGAGGAATCGTTCTGGGCGAGTTGTTCAGACCCAGGCACAGCACCGACCTCGACCTGGAGGGTCTTGCTTTTGCCGTTGCGAAGAACTTTGACGGGAACGGTCCGGCCCGGCTTGGTCAGGGAGGCGGCAAGCTTCAAGTGGCGGCCGTCCCGAATGCTCCTGCCATTGAATTCGACAACGACGTCGCCAGTGCGAATGCCGCCTTTGCCGGCGGGACTGCCAGGCAGCACCTCCGAGACCAGGGCGCCACCGCGGAGCTCATTGATGCCAAATTCCCTGGCCAAGGCCGGTGTGAGCGTCTGGATGCGCACGCCGAGATAGCCCCGAATGACGTGCCCATCCTGGATGAGGCCCTGCATGATGGCCCGAGCTATATTGGAGGGGATGGCAAAGCCAATGCCCTGGTTCCCACCGCTCCTGCTCAGAATGGCCGTATTGATGCCGATGAGCCGGCCATCCACATCGACCAGGGCCCCGCCGGAATTGCCGGGATTGATGGCCGCGTCGGTCTGGATGAAATCCTCATAATCCAGCCCAACGGGCCCGCCTCGGCCCGTGGCGCTCACGATGCCGGTGGTCACTGTTTGGCCGATACCGAAGGGATTTCCCACCGCCAATACAACATCGCCGACTTCCACTTTATCGCTGTCGGCCATGGTAATCGCGGGCAGGTCCGCAGCCTCAATCTTGATGACCGCAACGTCGCTTTGAGGATCGCGCCCCACCAACTTCGCCCTGAATTCGCGCCCGTCGTGCAGCCCGACTTTCATCTCGTCGGCGCCATCCACTACATGGTCGTTTGTCAGAATATAACCGTTCGTGCTCACGATGACCCCAGAACCGATACCTTGTTCAACCGGTGCCCGACCGCCGCGCCTGCCACCGTTATCGGGCAGGCCGAAAAAGCGCCGGAGCAGGTCATCCATTCCCGGCGAACCGCCGGAAAGGCTGCCCACTGGCAATTTCGTCGTCGTGAACACCTTTACCACGCACGGCGCGACTCGCTTTAAGACTGGGGCGAAGCTGCTCCGCCCACCCGGGGCCTCCCGCGCAATCGGGCGCTGGTCGAGGATGATGTTCACTGTCGGGCGCGGCGCATCCGCCGGTTTTTCAGAGAACGCCAGAGCGGAGATGGCCAGCACTGCGGCCGTCCCGAGGGCTAACGCGGCCGTCTTGTTGCTCACCTGGGAAAATAATCGTTCCGTTATCATGCCTGTTCGCCGTGTTAGTCGTTCTTTATTGGCCGGTTGTCAAGTTCCCGCCACCCGAGGACCCCACGTACTAAACCTGCGGGGAAAGAACCCCGCCCCAGCCAAGCCCCAATGCCATCCCGCTAGGGCCTCACGGCCTTGAGGCCCGTAGCCTTGGCGAGGGCTAACTGGTCGGCGTCGAAGCTGACAAAGGTGTGAGCGTCCAGTTCGAGCGCGTAAGCCACATCGAGTAAATCCGCCGACCGGCAAGCCATGCTGGGGGCGTGGTGAACGCTAACGTCATTGGCCATGCGCAGCACGTCCCGCCAATCCGCCTCGACATGCTGCAGATACTCGCAACGCACATCCTGATCCATCAGGCGGATGAGGGCGCGTGCCTCAGCGAGTGACAAGCGACACTTGCCATCGGGGTGGCGCACCAGTTGGCGGACGGAATTGAAAACCTCGACCCGGTGCCAGGGCGACCAAAGCCAAACCTCTTCTTGCTTCCGCTGGAAGAAGTCGCGCGAGACCGCGTAGAACGGCTGGTTGCTCACGTTGTAGGCGACCAGAAATGTGGTATCGGGGTAGATCATCGGCCCCGCTTTCGCAGTTGGATAATGCCCCGCACAACGTTCAGCTTCCCTCCCCGACCGGACAACTTCACCGCACGCCGGTCGAGGTCCTCGCGACTCAACCTGGGCCGTTTACCCACTCTGGTGACGGTGAAGAATGGCTTGCCCCTTTGGGTCACCGCCAGGCTCTGCCCTGGATTCAGCATCTCCACTGTAGTCACCGAGCGGAAGAACTCGCGAGTCGTAATCGTTTTCACCTCGGCTAATGTACAATGCTGCCGCTCAGAAGACAAGCCGGCGAATAAGCTACTCACCCGTGTCAGAATCCGGTATAGATGTCCGCCTATGCCAACAACCTTTGCTCCATACTCCAAGTTGCTGAAACGCGCCCGCGAAATCGCCTGGCTTTCAGGCGCCGGGGAAATGCTCACCTGGGACATCGAGACCTACATGCCCCCCAAAGCCATCGCATTCCGCAGCGAACAGTTGGCCTACTTGAGCGGCCGCGCCCACCGCTTGTTCACCGCCAGGAAAGTCGGCGATTGGCTTTCCGCCTGCGAACAGCACGGCTTTGCGCCCGACTCAGACGAAGCCGCCAACGTGCGCGAGTGGCGCCGTCTCTACGACCGCGCCACCAAGCTGCCTGCCCCCCTGGAGGAAAAATTTGAGCGCACCCGCGCGCATGCCCGCGAGGCATGGAGAAAGGCGCGCCAGGAATCCGATTTCCAACTCTTCAAACCGCACCTCGAAAAGCTCCTGGCGCTCAACCGGCAGAAGGCCGACTGCTGGGGCTTCGCCGAATCTCCCTATGATGCCCTGGCCGAGGGCTATGAACCCGGCATGCGCGCCAGCCAGTTGCGGGCGCTCTTTGCCGAGTTGCGCCCAGCCATTGGAACTATTCTCGGCCCGGCGCTCGAACGTTCCGCCGCCACCCCGCCCGATTTGTTGCGGGGTGACTATCCCATCCCCGCCCAGCAGGCATTCAACCGGCGTGTGGTCGAAGCCCTCGGTTTTGACTTCACTGCCGGCCGGATTGACACGACCACGCATCCCTTTTGCACCACCCTCGGCCTGGATGACTGCCGTCTCACCACGCGCTATGACGAACATGACTTCACCGGCTCTCTCTATTCCATCCTCCACGAAGCCGGCCACGGCCTTTACGAACAACGCCTCCCGGCGGAGCATTACGGCACGCCCTTGGGCATGGCCGCCTCTCTCGGCATTCACGAATCCCAGTCGCGCCTCTGGGAAAATCACGTCGGGCGCAACCCCGCCTTTTGGGAGCATTGGCACCCGGTGGCCTGCGAACACTTCCCCGAACTGAGAAAGCTCACCCCGGCCCAGGTCACCGCCGCCATCAACCGCATCAGCCCCGGCTTCATCCGGACCGAGGCGGACCAGATCACCTATCACCTGCACATTCTCCTGCGCTTTGAAATCGAGTTGCGCCTCATCGAGGGCCAACTGCCCGTGGCGAATGTGCCGGCCTATTGGAACGAGGAGTTTGGGAAACTGCTCGGCCTCAAGGTCACCCGAGACGCCGATGGCTGCCTGCAGGACATCCACTGGAGCATTGGCGATCTTGGTTATTTTCCCACCTACACGCTGGGCAGCCTCAACGCCGCCCAGCTCATGCACCGCGCCACCCTCGACCATCCCGCCCTCGAATCGGAGTTGGCCCTTGGCCAGTACGGCGCCTTGCTCGCCTGGCTCCGCGAAAAGGTCCATCGCCACGGCCAGCGCTACCGCCCTCAAGACCTCATGGAGCGCGCCACCGGTGAGCCGACCCGTGCCAACTATTGCCTCGACCATCTTCGCCGAAACTACGTGGCGGAATAAGCGCCGCTGTGGAAAAGACGAATAGCCGCGAAAGAACGCAGAGAGCACTGCAGCGAGAGGACTATTTGCACCCGTTCTTCCGCTAGGGAGGCCTCGCCTCAGACCTCCCAAC
>JBJKSV010000231.1:0-10310 GCA_046703605.1 Limisphaerales bacterium | reverse complement strand
CACCTGTACGATCCGGCTCAGCGGATGGAAAGGCGGCGCACTCAGGAAACCGACCCGGACATGTATGAGCCCCTGCGCGGGGAGTGGTGTTTTGGCAGCGAGAGCTTTCGGCAAGAGATGCTGCGGCCACCGGAGGGCAGCCTGGGCGGGAGTCACGCCGGGGAATTGCACCGGCAGGCCGCTGAGGCCAAGGCCCAGAGAATCATTGCCGAGGAACTGAAGCGCAAGGGCTGGCGCGGGGAGGATTTACGGGCCTGTCGCAAGAAAGATCCGGAAAAGCTGGCCATTGCTGCACGGGTGCGACGGGAGACAACCCTTTCTCTGAAGGCAATCGCCACAAGCCTCTGTCTTGGAACTTCCAAATCGGCCAACGGCAAGTTGCACGAGTTTATGAAGGGCGCCGATCAACAAAACGGCCAGGGCCAGCTTGAGGTCGCCATTATGCCTGGGGCAAGAAAACTATGAAGAAGAATGAACCAAGAGTAAGAGTATGAGCAAGAGCAACAGACAGGGAATCTCCCTTAATTCAACGGCAGTGACCCCCGGACCTGCCCCCACCATTCCGGCGACCCGGACCGCCGCCGCATTTTGTTGCGCTTCCTCCCGAATTTGTAACCCCTTTAGGTCCTCTTTTGCCAACCGATTCTCACCTGTGCCAACCGATACCACACCGATTCCAACCGATTCCAACCGACAGCCAATCGTGCCCGACGGGAGTCCGGGAAGGGAAAAGCAGCCCGATGCGTCACTTGCAACGGATCTCCTTCGCGGCGCTCCGCGCCGTGTTGTTCGCTACCGAAGCGTGGGGCCTTCTGCCCGCTCTATACCAGCTTCTTGAGTTTCGGGTCCTCCGCCAAACGCCGCACCTCTGGCAATGGAGAGACCAACCGATTACTTGGTTCGGATCCGTGCCGGACAGCCACTGCGCGCCGGGAGCGTCTTTGCCTATCATGGATGGGGGCCTGGTTCCAATGCGGCGTCACCAAGCGCGACATAAACCGGCGCGGGGCCTAACTCGATGTCCATTCTTCCCGAGATTTCGTGGAGTTGAAGACTTTTGTCCATGCTTGTCACCCCGGAGAAGGTGCGCGTCCCCTTCAATTGAACCGCCACTTGGATGACGTGGGGTTTCCCCGTTGTCCAGCCAGCCAGCTTCTTTGCGCCCGTGGTTGAGTTGATGCAGAGTAGCAGATAGTCCTCTTTGCTGGGAAGGGCCTCTCTTTTCACGATCCGAAAACCGCCCAACTGATGCGTAAGCGTTCGAATTGCCACGTAGGCGGGCTTCGGCTCCAGGTTGGGCAGGACGGCGCCGAAATTGTGTTCCCTTTCATTTGGGTCCGTGCCGTCGTTTTGCCAGTCATACCAGATAGAGAGCGGGACGCCCTCGAGCAGGTTGGCCAGTTGTTGGCGGGCGGCGAATGCCGCCTGGGTTTGCAGCGAAACTCCGTGCCGATGCGTCGCATAACCCCACTCGCCGCTGAGGATGGGGATCTTCCCGCGCCGGGCGGGCGGCGCGTAGCGGTCCACGAGCTCACGTAGTCGAGCGAAATCGGCGGCGGCCGTTTCCGGGGACCGGCTGTAGTCGCGATAGGGATGGACGCTCACGCCATCGAGGTAGTTTAACACGCCGGATTTGAGGAAGCTCTCCAGGAATTTCCACGGAAATCCCGATGAAGCGGGCCCAACGATGGTGGCGTCCGGCGAAGCATCCCGGATAGCGCGGCATGTCTCCAGGGCCAGGCGGGTGTATTGCTCGACATCCGGGTGCGGACTCCAGAACTGGATGTTGGGCTCATTCCAGATCTCCCAGATGACGTGCCTTCCTTGGAAGTGCCGGACCGAGGCCGCCGCCCAGCGCGCAAAGGCCGCCACGCTTTCCGCGTGTTGGGGCGAGGCCAGGCTCCGATGCACTCGTCCGTGGATGGGGTCCCTGCTGGTTACCACCTCCTCATACAGGGGATTTGAGTAATCCAGGATCAACACAGCTCTCAAGCCACGCGCATCGAGATGGTTCAACAATTGGTCGTATCCCGACCAGTCGTATTGTCCCTTCTCGCGCTCGATCGAGGCCCAGCCAAAATCCATCCGTACGAATTTGAAGCCGGCGGCGGCTATGAGGTCCAGGTCTCGCCGGTGGCCTCGCACGAAATGGATATTGACCCCAACACCAGCGGGCAAAACCGGCTTCGGAATCTCGGCGGCGGAGGATAGCCATGGAATGAGTGCAATCAGTATCGGAAAGGTCCATTTCATGGACCCAGACTGCCGGTGGCAGGCCTGGGCGTCAAGCCAGGAGGCCAACCAGGACGCGGCGATATCTAATCTAATACTGCCCCACTCCACCCTTCTCTTCGGTCAGAGCCAGCTCTTGAACCGGCGGATGTAGAGGCGTTTGACAAACTGGACGAGCAGGCAATAGGCCAGCAGCACCATCGGCAGGTAGATAAAGTAGCCGGCCGGCAGTGCTTCCAGCCTGAAGATGGGGGCAAGTGGCGAAAACGGAAGCCAGGCACCGAGGCCCATCACCGCGGCCGTGGTGGCGAGGACAATCGGCGCGGCGGTGCTTTGCACGAAAGGGATCTTCTCGGTCCGGATCATGTGAACGATGAGAGTTTGAGTCAGGAGGCCGACGACAAACCAGCCGGATTGGAAGAGGGATTGTTGGACAATGGTGTCGGCGCCGAAGACATGCCACATCACCCAGAATGTGATGATGTCGAAGACCGAGCTGAGCGGGCCGATGAAGATCATAAAGGTGGCGATGGTGCCGGCGTCCCATTGGCGGGGGCGCTTGATGAACTCCGGATCCATGCGGTCCCACGGGATGGCGATCTGGGAAAAGTCGTAGAGCAGATTCTGCACGAGCAATTGCACGGCGAGCATGGGCAGGAAAGGCAGAAAGGCGCTGGCTACGAGCACGCTGAACACGTTGCCGAAATTCGAGCTGGCCGCCATTTTGATGTATTTGATGACATTGCCAAAGGTGCGGCGGCCCTCGACGATGCCGCGCTCCAAGACCAGCAGGCTCTTTTCCAGCAGGATGATGTCGGCGGCCTCTTTGGCCACATCGACGGCTGTATCGACCGAGACACCCACGTCGGCCTCGCGTAACGCGTTGGCGTCGTTGATGCCATCGCCCAGGAAGCCGACGGTGTGCCCCCGCGTTTTGAGCAAGCGGACCACGCGGGCCTTTTGCATCGGTGAAAGCTTGGCAAAGATGGTGGTGCGCTCGGCCAGGTCTGACAGGGCCTGGTCGTCCAAGCCTTCCAACTGCGCGCCCAAGGCAAAGTGCTCCGCGTCCAAGCCCACGTCGCGGCAGATCTTCCGGGCCACGACGACGTTGTCGCCGGTGAGGATTTTCACCCTCACGCCGTGCTCGTGGAGAAGGCGCAGGGCCTCGGCGGTGGTTTCCTTGGCGGGGTCGAGAAAGGCCACGAACCCGGAAAAGACCAGGTCGCGTTCGTCTTCAACGCTGACCGATTCTTTGTCCTTGGGCAGCACCTTGTAGCCGACCGCCACAACGCGCAGGCCGTCTTCATTGAGCCGGTCGCGGACTTGCTTGAGCTGCTCTCGAAAGGGGTCCGTCACCGGCAGGATGCGGCCGTCCTCCTCGACCTGGGAACTGATTTCGAGCATTTCCTCCACCGCGCCTTTGCAGTAGAGCACGCGCTCCTTCTTCGAATGGGTGAGCACGACCGACATGCGGCGGCGGACGAAGTCGAACGGGATTTCGTCCAGTTTCCACCAGGTCTTGGCCATCTCGCGCAGGCCCAATTGCTCGGCCCGATCAATGACGGCCCGGTCCAGGAGGTTTTTGAGGCCGGTCTGGAAGAGGCTGTTGAGGTAGGCGTGTTCCAGGACGCGCAGGCTCTCGCCACCATGGACGTCCACGTGGCGGATGAGGACGACCTTGTCCTGCGTGAGGGTGCCGGTCTTGTCGGTGCAGAGCACGTCCATCGCGCCGAAGTTCTGGATGGCGTGGAGGTGTTTGACGATGGTCTTCTGGCGGGACATGGCGATGGCGCCTCGGGCCAGGTTCGCATTGACAATCATCGGGAGCATCTCCGGGGTGAGTCCCACGGCGACAGCGACGGCGAAGAGGAAGGCGTCCAGCCAATCATGCTTCATGAAACCGTTGATCAGAAAGACGGTAGGCGCCATTACCAGCATGAACCAGATCAGCAGCCAGCTTACGCTTTTCACGCCCCGGTCAAAGGCGGTCAGAGGACGCTTGCCGGAGAGCCTCTCGGCCATGGCGCCGAAGAAGGTTCGATTGCCGGTTGCCAGCACGATGGCCTTGCCGGTGCCGCTGATAATGCTGCTGCCCATGAAAAGCAGATGGGGCGAGTCGAGCACTTCGGCGGGCAACCCCTGAACCATAGGTTCTTCCCTGGGCTTGAGCTTGCGTTCCGGCTCGAATTTCTCGACCGGCATGGCTTCGCCGGTCAACGCCGATTGGGTCACGAACAGGTCGCGCGATTCCAGCAGCCGGAGGTCGGCGGGAATCAGGTCGCCGGCGGAAAGCTTCACGATGTCGCCCGGCACAAGGTCCCCGGTGGGGATGTCCGAGGCCTGCCGGTCCAGTTCATTCGGCTTGCGCTCCACTCCGGCGTTTTCCGCCCGGAGCACGGTGACTTCGTTGCGGACAAAGCGGCGCAGCGACTCAGCCTGGACTTGGGACTTCATCTCCTGCCAGAACCGCAGCCCGGCGCTCAAGACAATCATCGAGACCATGACGATGGTCGCCTTGGGGTCGCCGGTGGCAAACGAGACTATGGCCAGGATAGCCAGGACCCCGTTGAACGGGTGCTTGATGGAACTCCAGAGAACAGCCAGCCAGGACGGGGGCTTTTGGCTCGTGAGCTCGTTGCGGCCAAACTCTTCCAGGCGGCGGTGCGCCTCGGGCCACGTCAGCCCCGCCGGGCTGGACTCAAGCCGCGCGAGGACGGCGGATTGGTCCAAGGCCGCAGGTTCAGCCAGTCCGCTAAATAGTTCCGGATGAGGGTCTCGTTTTTGGCCGCTCATTAGCGCAGTTCTTGTTGGACGATAAGAATCACGCTATTCGTCTATCTGCCGCCGGAAGGAAATCAAGTTGTTTGTGAGCCCGGCGAGCTTGTGTGGGCGGCGATTCTGTTGAATATTCTGCCCGTTGTTGTGCCATGCATCACCACCTTCATATCACCGACGGTGACCCGACCTTTGTCGCCAGGTCGCGCTCGACCTGGGAGATCATCCGGCGGGTAGCGGTCTATCTGCGCCCTTACAGGCTAATGGCGCTGGGCACGATCGGGTGCGCCCTCTTTTCGATGGGCTTTGCGCTGACCTATCCCAAGCTCATTCAGGTGCTCATCGACCACGTTATCGCGCAGAAGCAGGCCAGCTTGCTGCCCGTGATGGTCCTGGGACTCCTGGGAGCGTTCCTGCTGCGCGACCTTTTCAACAGCCTGCGCATCCGCATCAACAACACCTTCGAGCAGAACGTTATCTATGACATGCGCCGGGAGGTCTATGCCCGGCTGCAACGGCTGCCGGTCAACTACTTCGACCTCCGGGCCTCCGGCGACCTCATGACGCGGGTGGTCGAGGATGTCAACTCCGTGGAGCGGGTGCTGATCGACGGCACCGAGCAAGGGAGCGTCGCTATCCTGAGCATTTTGGGTGTGACGGCCATCATGTTCTGCACCAACCCGCATTTGGCTTTGGCCGCGCTGGTCCCCTTGCCCCTGCTCACCGCAGGCGCTTATTGGTACACTTCGACGGCCCATCGCCGCTATCGCGCCCAACGCAAGGCGGCTAGCGCGCTCAACGCTCTGCTCATGGATAATCTCCAAGGGGTGAGGCAAATCAAGGCCTTCGGCCGGGAGATACACGAGGACGGGCGTTTCGCAGAGCGTGCGGACGCGTTGCGGGCCGGCACGCTGGGCGTGATGCGGGTCTGGGCGGCCTATTCGCCCGCCATGTCCTTTGTCGGTTCGCTGGGCATGGTGCTGGTGTTGTGGCAGGGCGGACACCAATACATGGCCGGCCGGCTGAGCATCGGCCAACTGGTGGAATTCCTCTTTTACCTTGGTCTGTTTTATGAGCCGATAGCCCGGCTCCATGGCTTGAACCAAATGCTCCAGGCGGCGCGTGCGGCTGGAGAGCGGGTCTTTGACATTTTGGACATGGCCGTCGAGCGGGACAATGGGCTGCCGCGGCACCGGCTCAAGGCGCCGGTTCGAGGCGGCGTGGTCTATGAGAACGTCAGTTTCAGCTACCAGCCTGGCCGGGTGGTCTTGCAGAATGTGTCATTGCATGCCCGCCCCGGCGAGATGGTGGCGCTGGTCGGACCGACAGGTTCGGGGAAATCCACTCTGGTGAGCCTGTTGTCAGCGTTCTACGAGGCCGATTCAGGGCGCATCACGATCGACGACCAGGACGTGACCGGCATCTCGCTGGAGTCTTTGCGGGCGCATATCGGCCTGGTGAGCCAGGAATCGTTTTTGTTCAACGGCACCGTCCGGGAGAATATTCTTTATGGCCGGCTCGACGCCAGCGAGGAGGAACTGGTGGAGGCATCCCAGGCGGCGAACTGCCACGAATTCATCGTCCGCCTGCCGGACGGGTATGACTCGCGCGTTGGCGAGCGGGGAGTCAAACTGAGCGTAGGCGAGAAGCAGCGGATCAGCATCGCGCGGGCGCTGCTCAAGAACGCGCCGATTCTGGTCCTGGACGAGGCGACGGCCAGCGTCGATACGGCCACCGAGCGGCTCATCCAGGAGGCGCTGGAGCGGCTGATGGCCAACCGGACGAGTTTTGTCATCGCGCACCGGCTGAGCACCATTCGCAAGGCGGATCAAATCCTGGTAATGCGCCACGGACAGATTATCGAACGCGGCATGCACGCGGAGCTGCTGGCCATGGATGGTCTGTACAGCCGCCTGGCCCGCATCCAGGGCGCCACTTTCATCGAGGAGGGCTTTGAAAAACTGGCCGATGAGGCGCTGGCCGGAGGACAATACGCGCCAGATCCTTCGCCATGAGGCTCGGTTTCAGCGAATGAATGAAGTAGGAAAGCTGCTGGTTGTCACGGGGCTGCTGATTGCGGCGGTCGGGGCCGTGCTTTGGTCCGGCAGGGGATGGATTGGCCATCTGCCGGGGGACCTGCACTATACGAGAGGCAGTTTCAGTTTCTATTTTCCTATCGTCACCTGTGTCTTGCTCAGCATCCTGCTCACACTGCTCCTGTGGCTATTTCGAAAATAGATCCAGGAGCTTCCACACTTTCCACAACAGCTCGCCGGCTTCTGGCCGCGCGCTTTTGGCGAAGCATCGCGCAGGGAACGCTGGTCGTGGACCTGGCGCTTTACTTGCGCGCCTTGCACTGGTCGGGAGCGGCGATCGGAGGTGTCTTGAGCGGCGCGGGGTTTATCGGTGCGGTATTGGGCGTGCTGGTTGGAGTTTCGAGTGACCGCGTCGGACACAAGCCTTTTTTGCTCGCTTACGAGGCGTTGTGCTGCGTCTGCGGCTTGGTCGCCTTCTCCACCAGCAGGACAGGGCCGCTCACGGCGGCCATTCTTTTGGCGGGGTTCGGTCGCGGGGCGAACGGAGCGGCAGGCCCTTTCGCGCCGGCGGAACAGGCGTGGCTGGCGGAGGCGGTAGAATCGCGCGCACGCGGTGTGGTTTTCAGCCTGAACTCGGCACTCGGCTTTGTTGGCATGGCTGTAGGCGCAATGCTGGCGATGCTGGCGCCTATGTGGGCGGGATCTCTCGGCGCAGCGGCAAGTTACCGGTTGCTGTTTCTGATCGTGGTGGCGGGCAATCTGGCAAATTTCCTTATCTTATCGCGTACCGCAGAAGCCCCAGGATCGGTTGCGCGGCCAGGCGATGGCGAGGCGGCCAGTATGGCGCGGGAAACGCGCTGTGATGAAAACCGCTTCCTGCGGCGGTTGTTCGCGTTGAATGTCTTCAACGGAATGGCCGTGGGACTGACGGGACCTTTGATGTCCTATTGGTTTGCGCGACGGTTTCATGTCGGCCCAACGCTCATTGCGCCCGTGATGGCGGCGACATTCCTGGTTACGGCGGGGGCGGCGTGGTTCAGCGGCGGTTTGACACGGCGCTCCGGGATGGTCCGCGTGGTGTTGTGGGGCCGCGGGGGAGGGTTGGCGTTGCTGGTGCTGCTGCCGCTCATGCCGGTTTACCCGCTGGCGGCATTGCTGCACCTGCTCAGGTCGGCATTGAATCGCGGGACGATCGGCGCCCGGCAGGCCCTGGTGGTCAGTGCCGTAAAGCGGGAGCGGCGTGGGTTCGCAGTCAGTCTGAATACGTTTTCCGCGCGAATCCCGCAGGCGGTTGGCCCTGCCATTGGCGGCGGCCTCATGGGCGCCGGTTGGCTGGCGCTGCCGTTCTATCTGGCCGCGGCCCTTCAAGGTGTTTACCTGCTGCTCTATGGCCGGCTTTTTCATCCAGTGGAACGGGCGCTCAGGCACGATAAACAGGAGTGAGGCCCTGATAGATGTTCTCTATCAGGCGGTCGTGCTCACCGGTGTCGTGCATGGCTTTCAATTGCTTTCATTCTTTACCTCGGGTTAAGTCGCAAGAAAGTTCAAAGAAAACCTTTTCTTTCAGGGCGCGCATTGGGAGAACATGTGTCATGGGCACAAAACCAGGACGCAATGATCCCTGCTATTGCGGCAGCGGCAAGAAGTACAAACGGTGTCACCTCCCGCTGGACGAGGCCGAGGCGGCGAGCCGAGCGCACGCACAGGCGACGGCGGAGCCGCCGGATGAGCCGGGCGCGGAGTCTGTCCAAGGAATGGGGGATCTCGGTCAAGGGGCGGGGGTCTTCGGGAACATTGGACAGATTTTTAAAATGGCCAAGAATTCGGGGCTGCTGAAGCGTTCCCCGGAGCTGCGGCAGCTCTTCAGAGAAAACGAATACCTGCTCAATTACGCCAAGCACCACACGGAGATTGAGGCGGCGTCGGCGAAACTGGAGCCGTACGAGGAGGAATTCCAGGCCCTCTTCCAGGACCGCAAAGCCTTCCTGCGGCGCAATGAAGCCGTCTTCGACGAGCAGAGGTTTGTCCCCCTGCGCTTCGCGGCGGCGGACGTGGAACGGGCCTTTCGGAAGCTCGGACAGCCGCCGGCCGATGAACAGTCGGACGAGGCATACGAGTTCTACCGGCGCGCGATCCTCTTTCTGACGCCTAAAGAGCTTCGGAACAAGCTTTCAGCCGAACTGCTTATTCACGTGCCCAAGTACGTGGAGCAGGGGCGCTTCATCGATGCACTGGTGCTCAACTTTGCCGCCCAAGTCACCACCCAAGAGCCGAACGAGCCTAACGTGTTCCTGTGGTGCATGTTTCTTCATGGAATGCGCGCCTGGGATGCCCAACGCGAGGAGGAACAGAAGGCGGCGTTCCGTGAGATGGGCTTGGACCTTACGGAAGGCATGGACCTGGACGAGACCGAGTCCTGGCTTGCCGAACAGTGCTCGGACCCCGCCAAGAACGCGCGTCTGGAGCAGCTCCTCAAAGCCCACCCGGAACTAGCCCGCCAGTCGAAGGCTTCCCTTGAAATCGGCCGCCGCGAGGCCATCAATCTTCTCGATCGCCCGGACGGCGCCTGCCTGATGCTCGGTTTCGAGGAGCTTGCGCCGCTTATTCCGTCCCACTCCGGGAAATTCCAGCAAATGTTGCAGCAATACGGCCCATCGGAAGGAGAGGCAGCGATTCCCCAAGAGCGCCGGGAAGAGGCCTGCTGGAACGTTTATTTGCCCGCTGTGCGGGACATGTCCAAGCGCATCTTCACGCCCGAACGTATCCAGCGTCTGGTGGCGGACATGAAGGCCTATCGAAAGCGGCTCTTCGACGCCGGCGAAAAGAAGGCCGCCTATTACCTGAGCAGCGCTATTAGTTACGTGGAACACGAGGATGATCCCTCCTTGAACACTTTCCTGATAAACCTCTGCGCCAAATCGTTATCCAACCTCGGAACCGGGGCAGGCGGCGAGGCCAAGCCTGGGGAAAGCGCTCCAGCGAGCGCTGGCGCCGGTTAAGTGGAAGCCGCTTGCGCCAGATTCTGCGATCGGGAGCCGGCCACCACTTCGGGACGTTCGCCGGGTGCGTAACTCCTTTCGCCTGGAAGCGGACACCATGACCGTCGCCGCGATGAGAGGACTTGGCGTCACTTCGCGGCTGGGCGCGAGGGCGCTCGAGCCTGAGAGAGCTTGAAAAGCCGCGCGCCGAAGAGTTCTTCGCCTTTGCGCCGCGTCATCCCGTAAAGCGAACCATCCTTCGCTTCCGCCAGCACGCTCGGCTCAGCGC
>JBJKSV010000230.1:0-2995 GCA_046703605.1 Limisphaerales bacterium | reverse complement strand
GTGTAGCACCGCTGCCATTGGTCGCATGGGTTGTCGAACATGCTCACCGACTTGGCGCCAGCGGCGAGGCACATTTCGATCACTCGCTTGACGAGCTCCGGGTGCGTGTCGGCGCATCGCTCCGGCGGGGTGTCCCAGCCGATGTTGGGCTTGACTAATACAGTCTGCCCTTTCTTGACGAATGCCTCCATGCCTCCAAGGGCGGACATCGCCTTGTCCAACATGGCTGCCCGTCCCCCGTCGCGGACGGCAACAAGCACGGACTTGCCCGCTGCCGACTCAGTTGAGCTTTCGGAAGCAAACACGTTCCCGATATTGCCAATGAAGGGAAGACTCGTGCCCAGGGCCAGCCCGGTCTTGAGGAATTCGCGGCGCGTTTTCATAAACAAAGAATCTTTGTATTTAATGACGAATCAGACCATTTATTTTTGGAGCCTAACCGCGCTCAGAGGCAAGTCAAGGGAAGCGATGGCATTTGACAATTTATGGCAAGCAAATGCCAAGAAATGAAAGACTGGACTCGCTTCGCCGGGCTTGCCCGCGAGGTGCGGGTCCGCGAATATATAGCCATGACGAGAGAACAAATCGAGTCTGCGGCTGCCAGCGGGATTCCGTTCACCCTGCGCATGGCGGATGGGAAGGAGTATCCGGTACGGCACCGGGACTACATCTCCATCCCTCCGAAGGGTCTGTACGTCATCGTCTATGACGATCAGGGCCGCTTCACCGTGCTGCCACTCCTTACAATGAGGGGGTTGGAGTCGAGCCTTCCCGCCCGAGGGGCTAAACGCCGCTGAGCTTCTCGTCAACTCCCTTGACCTTCGTCACCGGTTGGTCAGGGTGCGCCGGGTTGGGAACGAGACGCTGGTTCAGGCAATCGACCATCAGGTCTAATTTCTCCAGCACCGTCTGGCCGATAAGGACTTCATCTCCCAAGACGAGCGCCTCCTCGACCGTGTCTCGGCCCAACACCTCGACAATCAACGGCCCAGTAACCGGCGCCAATTCTTTGCGCCCGTCGGCGTACTCCGCCACCCGTTGTCCGCGGGTCGGCAGACCCAATTCCCGCGCGATCGATTGAGGCACGATGCTCCTGACAGCGCCGGTGTCCACCAGCGCGCTCGCCTCACGGCTTCGAACGCGCTCGGACGGAAGCTGGCGAACTTGGCATAGTGACTCGTCGAGAGCGTTGGTGAGACGCACCTTGACCCTTACCTCACCCATAGGCCTTTGTTCCCCAATGGGAGACGGTTCCAGCGTCAGCGACATACGTGGCACATTACCTCGGGGCACGAGGGCGGTCAACGGTGTTTCAACTTTGCACTTTCAAGTTGGAGTCTTAGGCTCATACATTAAGAGTGTGCAGATTGTGGGTTTCATCCTGACGGTTGTTGCGGGCTACTTGCTGGGTTCGATCCCAACAGGCTTCCTGCTGGCGCGGGCGCGGGGCATCGATATCCGCACGGTAGGCAGCGGGAACATCGGGGCGACGAATGTGCTGCGGTCTCTAGGCCGGCCGGCCGGCGTTTTAGTCCTGTTGGCCGATTTCCTCAAGGGCTGGCTGGCGGCGGCGGTTGTGGGACAGTGTTTCGCCTCCTGGTTCGGTTCGGCCTCTGACCCCCAGACGCATGAATGGTTCGCTATCTGCGGCGGCCTCTCGGCCATCCTTGGCCACAATTACACGTGCTGGCTTTACTTCAAGGGCGGCAAAGGCATAGCCACCTCCGCGGGCGTACTTCTCGCCTTGGTGCCTTGGGCGTTGCTCATTATTTTCTGTGTTTGGGTGGTGGTATTTGCCGTGAGCCGCTACGTATCGCTTGCTTCGATTTGCGCTTCGGTTGCGCTGCCGTTTGCGGCGTGGGCGACGAAGGCCAGCCTGGCGATGGTTCTTGTTACCGCGGGGATGGCGGCTCTGGCCGTGGGCAAACACGGCCCGAATATCAAACGCCTTATCCATGGCACCGAGCACCGGCTCGGCTCCAAGAAAGTGCCATCCCAGCACCTGCCAGGGCGGCCGGCATGAGAATCACGGTTTTAGGCGCCGGGGCCTGGGGCACGGCATTGGCTCGACTCCTTCACCACGGCGGCAATCCCGTCACGCTCTGGGGGCACGTCGGGGAGTGGCTCCAGGACATCCGCCGGGCCCGCCGCAACGACCGGTTCTTGCCTGGAATCGAGGTGCCACGGGAGATTGTCCTGGAAAGCGACTTGCATCGCGCGCTCGAGGGGGCCGAGTTGGTCGTTGTGGCCGTTCCATCGCAGCCGTTTCGCGAGGTCACGTCCCATCTCAAGGAATACACCCGGCTCATCGTCAGTGTGACCAAGGGCATTGAGCACAAGACCGGCCTGACCATGTGCGGCGTTCTGGGCCAAGCGGCCCCCCGCGCCATCTGTGCCGCCTTATCGGGCCCCAGCTTCGCCATAGAAGTGGCACGGGACATTCCCACCGCCGTCGTTGCGGCCAGCCCGGATCCGGCCATAGCCGAGCAGGTGCAACAACTCTTCAGCCGGCCAGCCTTCCGCGTATATACCAGCGGCGACCGTCTGGGGGTCGAGTTGGGCGGCGCCCTCAAGAACGTGATAGCCATCGCCGCGGGCATCAGCGACGGACTCGGATTTGGCGACAACTCCAAGGCGGCCCTCGTTACACGGGCCAATGCCGAGATCCGCCGCCTGGGTGTGGCTTGCGGCGCTCAGGCCGAAACGTTCACCGGGCTGAGCGGCTTGGGCGACCTTATCGTAACCTGCTTCTCTCAGCACAGCCGAAACCGCCGCTTCGGCGAGCGAATGGGACGGGGTGAGAAGCCCGCGGCGATTGAAGCGAGCACGCTGGCGGTGGCCGAAGGTTTCCCCACCGCTCGTTCGGCGTATGAATTGGCTCGCGGGCGGGGGGTTACGACTCCGGTCATCGACGAGGTTTATGCCATGCTTTTCCAGGAAAAGGATGTCTCCCACGCCGTGCGCGACCTCATGTCCCGCGACCTCAAGGCCGAAG
>JBJKSV010000229.1:0-3693 GCA_046703605.1 Limisphaerales bacterium | reverse complement strand
CTCGTGGGGCAGGCCGAATTGTTCGAGGCCGAGGAGGGCGCCCGCGCCGAGGTCGTCAATGAGGAGCACATTGCGCTGGCGGGCGAGTTCCGCGAGTTCTGGCAAGGAGGGCTGGCTTGCAAAGCCCACGATGCGGTAATTGCTGGGATGGACCCGCATGATGGCGGCTGTTTCGGGGGTAAAGGCGCGGGAATAATCCCGGAGGTGCGTGCGGTTGGTGGCGCCGACTTCGACCAGGCGGGCCCCGCTCTGGGCCATGACTTCGGGCAACCGGAAGGATCCTCCGATTTCGATAAGCTGTCCCCGGGAAACGATGACCTCCCGGCCGGCGGCCAGTCCCGCCAGCACGAGCAAGGTCGCGGCGGCGTTATTGTTTACGACCGTTGCCGCTTCGGCGCCCGTGAGTTCGAGCAGCAGGGGTTCGAGGAACCGGTCGCGTTCGATGCGCTCGCCGGTCTCTCGATCGATGGCCAGTGTCGTGTAGCCGCGAAGTTCCGGCTCCAGGGATTCGACGACGCGCGAGGCAAACACGGCGCGGCCAAGGCCGGTGTGAAGGATAATGCCGGTGGCGTTGATGGCGTGACGCAGGCCGGGTTCAATTGCCTGGGCCAGGAAGCGGCCGGCGCGCTCGAGCAGGCAGAGCTTCTCGATGCGGGCGGGATCGAAGCAGCCGGTGCTGTCCTGGAGCAATTCCTCTCGCGCGGCGGCAGTGGCCTTTCGAAGGCATTCGGTCACGAGCTTCAGGGGATGGCCTTTCAACCATTCGGCGGCCTCTGGACTCTTGAGCAATTCGGTTACGGAAGGTATCCGCTGCAACAATTCCTGGTTGGATTGGCCTGGCATACTCTGGAGGTTGAATCATGGTTGAGGCGGATTGTCGATGAGAAAGGAGGCTGACCGAGGTCCGGCGGCGGGCGCTAAGGAGGATGGGTGGGGAACCCATGGAAGAGGATCCGCCGCCAGACAGGATGCATTTGAACGGTTGGGGCTCGACTCGACAACACATGGATTGTCATTTTCTTACCCTATTTTGGCGGGGTCCCCACCGCTTCCCATTATGACAGCCAGTGGCTTGCCAAAGCACCCAGCTTGGGTATTCTGGGATGGCCGCCGCTCGTACGCATCGAGCGGCCGCTCAGCATGGAAACATTGCCAACCGTCATTTTGAAACCTGGGGAGGCCGACCGCATTGTGGCGGGGCATCCGTGGATTTATCGCGGGTCAATCCTGCGCTCCAGCCGCCCGCCCTCCGACGGCGAGCTAGTGCAGGTCAAGGACCATCGGCATCGTTTCCTGGGGAGCGGCTTTTACAATTCGAAATCCAAGATCGTCGTCCGGGTGCTCTCGCCGGAGCGGGTCGAAGTGGACGAGGCCTTTTTCCGAAGCCGGTTTCAAGACGCGCTCGCGGTGCGGATGCGGCGCCTGGGCAAGGCGACCTCGATGCGGTTGGTCAACGCGGAGAGTGATTTCCTCAGCGGTCTCATTGTGGACCGCTACGAAGATGTGTTGGTGGTGCAGACCTCCTCCTTGGGCATGGACCAACGGAAAGCGATGATCGTGAACGCGCTCCAGGCGGTCTTTTCTCCGCGAACGATTGTCGAGCGAAACGAGTCCGCCTCGCGCAAGTTCGAAGGGTTGCCGGAGGCAAACGGAATTCTGGCTGGGAGCTTGGAAGGACCGGTGGTTGCCCGAGTGGGGGATTTGCGGCTCGAGGTTGATTTGCTCGGCGGCCACAAGACCGGTTTGTATCTCGATCAGCAGGTCAATTATCAGCGGGTGGCCGAGATGAGCGCGGGGGCGCAGGTGCTGGACTGCTTCTGTTTCGTCGGTGGGTTTGGCCTGCACGCCGCCCGGTTTGGCGCGGCGCATGTCCACATGATCGACCAGGGCGCGGAGGTGGTTGCGGCGGCGGGCCGCAACGCGGCGGCCAACGGCTTGACGGACAAATGCTCATTCGAGGCGGCCAATGTCTTTGACTGGCTCAAGGCCCAAACGACCGGCCGTCCTCACGAGAAGGCGGTCCCACGCTGGGACCTGATTATCCTGGATCCCCCGTCGTTCACGCGGAACCGGAGCGCCGTCCCGGACGCCCTTCGGGGCTACAAGGAGATTCACTTGCGGGCGTTGAAGCTGCTCAAGAAGGGCGGGACGCTGGCCACCTTTTGTTGCTCCCATCATGTGGATGCCGCGCTGTTTCAGGATACGGTGCTGGCTGCCGCCTACGACGCCCGGCGCATCTTGCGCCGCGTCGCGGCTTATTCCCAGGCGCCAGACCATCCAATCATCCCGATGATTCCCGAGACGGAGTACCTGAAGGGCTTCGCCTACGAAGTCGTTCGATAACCCGAGCGCGTCATAGTCCTGACGGAGGCGATCCAGAGGGTGAGGGCCTGAGAACAACTGTCTTGCGCGGCCGCCACATCTGTCTTACAGTGCGCAAATGAAGACGTTGACCATCCGGTTGCCAGAGGTTCTTGTGAACCGAATCGAGCGGGAGGCCCTGGCCCGCGGCGTGTCCAAATCCGACATCGTTCGCGAACGGCTCGCCGCTCTGCCGCCCGCGGCCCCGGTTCACCCGCTCTCGGACATTCTCGCGGAGATTGACCGCTCGGCCCCAGTTGGCGCCAAGCGAAATGCCGCGCGCGACAAGAAGCGGTTGCCTGAAATCATCCGCGCCCATTACCGTGCCGCAAAACGTCATTATAGACAGTAGCGCGCTCGTTGCCCTGCTGGATCCGCGCGATCAGCATCACGCCTGGGCCAGAGAGGCAGTCGCTCTCCTCCCTCTGCCGTGGGTCACCTGTGAAGCGGCGGTCGTCGAAGCATTTTTCTTGCTGGCCCAGCCGGAGGCTGCGCGGCTGTGCCGCCTGCTGCGTGATGGCCGCCTGCGCGTGACTTACGGTCTGCAAAACGAAGGCAAGCCGGTCCTCGACCTTATGGACAAATACGCCGGCGTCCCCATGAGTCTGGCCGACGCCTGCCTGGTGCGCATGACCGAAACGCTCCCCCAACCGCTGGTTGTGACCACCGATTCCGATTTCAAAATCTACCGCCGCCACAGCCGACAGGTCGTGCCCTGCTTGATGCCGTGAATCTCGACTCGATGACCCCGAGAGAACGAATCCTCGCAGTCTTGAACAGGGAGCCCGTGGACCGGTTGCCCGTGGACTTATGGCACACGCCGGAGGTCGTTGCCGCGCTCGAGCGGCGCCTCGGCGTCGGCAGTGAGTTCGAGGTCTGGCGCACTCTGAAATTGGACAAGATCGTCTGGGTGTTTCTGGATTATCTCTCCGCCGACGACCAGCGCGCCGGCGCCCAATCCGGGGCGGGCGCCGAGTCCGGAGGCGAGCGCACGCTCTGGGGCGTGCCTCTGCGCACCATCCAGGCAGGCGAGGCGCGATACTCCGAATTCGGCGAGGCGCCGTTGGCCGGCTACAACACCCCGCAATCGCTGAATGATTACCCGGGGTGGCCCAGGGCCGACCGCTTTGATTATGAGGGCGCCCTGGCCCTGGCCCGGAGGGCCTCGCCCCTTTACGCGGTTATCGGCCCTTGGGTTTCCTTATTTGAAATCTATTGCCAGTTGCGCGGACTGGAGCGGGCGATGATGGACGTGATCGAGTTTCCCGGCCTGGTGGAGGCCATCCTCGATCGTGTGGAGAGCATTCAGACGGAAATGATGGAGCGGTTCCT
>JBJKSV010000228.1:0-5146 GCA_046703605.1 Limisphaerales bacterium | reverse complement strand
GGTTCGACTCGCGGGCCATCCACATTGGCACGTTCCTCCGGGAGGAATTTGGCTGCGCTTACACCCACAATCCGAATGCTTATACGTTGATTCTCTGGAGAGAATAGGCCGTCCTGGCACGTCAATTGCTAACTCGACAGTCTCATTAAGGTTATGGCGTGCCGACTGAGACTAATGACATTGCTGGAAGAGGCCCGGGGCCTTTCCGAGATGACGACCCGTTGTCCCCCCGCTCGCGGGCCGACGGCGGCCTGGATGCCGCTCCGTCCCAACCGGATCCCATTGACAAACTTGCTGCCCCGCCGCCGGAGAATCAAAGTCATTGGCACGGTTGCGCCGGCGCCCGCTCGCGAAGTGACCATTCTACACCGGAGCCGAGGCTCCGCAGCGCCCCCTTAGTGCTCCAGGGCGTAAGTTCGGTGACGTATTCACGATTTGCGATTTTAGATTTGCGATTTGCGATTGCGGAGGAGCGGCCCCGTCGGCACGTCACTGTATGCGCCCATGGCCCCGTAGGAGGCCACCTCCCCTCGAGATGGCAATAAGCGAGTGTTGCTCGTGGGTGTTGCGAAGTGTGAGCCGGTATGTGTTCGGATGCGGATCGCCTGCATCCACGGCCTCGATGCAAACGCGCACTCCGGCGTCCCGCAAGGCTTGTGGCGAACCTGGCAACCGCTCGTCGTCAGCGCTCCAGCCCATCAACCCTCCGAACAATTCCATGTCTGAGCCTTGCGAGTCGTGCGTGGCAGGCAGCGAACCGTTGCGGTCAAACTCGACCAATACCTCGTCCAGCTTGCCGCCCATGAGGTCGCGGGCCAGGCGCCCGATTCGCAGCGCGGCCGCACAGTGCGAACTCGACGGACCCCGCATCACAGGACCGATCACATCGTTGAAAATGCTAACGATCATAAACTGGAGGGCGTCTGCAACTCGGCGATTGCCTCGGCAAAGGCCTTGCCGATCGGTGCCATGATCTTGGCGGCGCCAAGGTAGTGAAAACCATAATTGGAAACACCGTTCATGCGTTCCGCCAGGCCCGGCGGCAGTTTCTCGGCTATGAACTTGTTCTTGAAGTCCTCCAACTCCTCCCAAGTCCGGTTCGGATGCTTCTTGAGCTCCGCCTTGGCCGCTGCATCCGCCTCGGGCCAGAGCGACTCAATCCGTGTCCGCACCTCTTGGAGACGGCTGTCCCAGAAGGGGGCGGTCTGGACGGCCACCACGTTGCCCTTGAATTCGGGCAGCGACGCCACCGCCGCCTGAGCTTGACGGAAGTCCATCTGGGGCGGCTTCTCCCCTTCCTTCACGCCGCCCACCCCCATGACTCCGATCACGAAAGGCAGCTTTGGCGCATCCAAATCCTTGCGCACGTCGCGAATGAACTGCGCCAGCAGTTGGGTGTACTCTTTGTATTGGCCGGGCTTCTTGGGGTAACTCCAGCTATCGACGTAATCGTTCCACCCCTGGAACCAGACGAAACCGGCCAGCTCATAGCCCTGTTTCGGATCGTAATCCGGCACCACGCGCTGGATGTCCGCCAGCACTTTCTTCACGTGCGCGATCATCAGGCGGTAGTACACACCGGCACTCCGGTTGATTTTGGCCGATTCCTCATTTACATCAAGTCCACGCTGTTTCCACTGGCTCACGGTAAAGTCATTGAACACCCGCTTTCCGGCGCTGGGCGGGCGGAAATCGGTGATCAGACTCTTGCCGCCCCAAGAGGTCTTGATCAGCAGGATCGGCTCACCCAGCAGCTTTTCGATGTAAATGCCAAACGTAAATTCCGGACCAATCTCGTCTTTCGAGGCCCCGAAGCCGGTTGTCAAGCGGCCTGTCTGCTCGGTCGTGTCGTCGCCGGCGCAGCCAATGGAAGATATCCAGACCTTGTCGCACACCCGGGCGGTGCCGTCGGCGTTCCGCATCTCCTTGAGGATCGGCGCTGTCTTCGGATCGTCGGCCATGGAATCGAACGTGGATACGTTTACGTGCCCCTGCATGTTCGACTGCCCGGCCAGAATGAAAACTTTCAGCGGCTGGGCCACCGCCCGGCTGGCAATCCCCGGCGCCAGGCTGAGCGCCGCTGCTAACAGCATACATTTCATATTTTGTCATTTCTTTCTCATGCCACATCGCCCGGAGGCGAGGCGATTGGAGGACGCGCTGGCGAGTCAAGATGCGTCCATGAACGCGCTCGGTTCTGCGCCGAGCGTCAGGCGCAGTTCCGCCAGAAAGGCGGGCGATTGCACGTGTCTGAGGTGGTCTTGGGCGCGCGCCAGGCGGCCCGGAATATCCAGGCGCGCTGCCTCCTCGGAGTAGCTGGGGCGCTTGAGGAATCTCTGGAGAGTCTCCACGCGCCGCTGCCAGAGGGCCTCATCGATCTTTTGCTTGGTGGTGAG
The DNA here is from genome assembly GCA_046703605.1 of Limisphaerales bacterium. GTDB lineage: Bacteria > Verrucomicrobiota > Verrucomicrobiia > Limisphaerales > UBA8199 > JAJYHY01. The sequence goes on along the minus strand of JBJKSV010000228.1, from coordinate 2,750 downwards.
CCGTTCGGCGTACCAGTCGGCCGCCAAGATAGTTTGGCGCTCAAACAACTGGCGAACCGCTGGGTCGTTCAGCCCTTTCCCCTCCCAGTGGTCATTGAGCATGATGTGCAGCAGGGCCTTGAGCGGTGGACAGGCCTGAGCCACGCTGCCGTCATCGAAGTACATTTTGGCGACCCGTTTCTGTGTGCTGATAATATTGTCCATGCCGTCGGCGAAGGTCGCCGTGTCCTGCAGTTCCGGCCTTAGCATTTCCTCGGTGAAAAGCGTGTGCGGGTGGTTGAACACCCGCCCGAAGAAGGCGCGGACGAAGCGGGCGTTGATGCGATAGCCGAGACGGCTGGCCACGACTCGCTTGCCATCATGCTCGAAATCTTCGCACTTCTCCAGGAACCCGTTCGCGATGAGGAACGCCGGATCCCGTTCCTCGGGCAGCATCCGGCACCAGACCTCGGGCACGAGCAGGCTCAGATCATGATCCACGCGCAGTTTCGGGCCGACGTACCCCGCCGCCGTGAGAAACACGTGATGGCCCGTGAGCGCGAACGAAACCAGGGCGTTATTGAGGTCGATGATCGGAGGAAGGGCGTTGAAGGGGCCTTTGGTCAGCGCGCCTTCGGAACCGGCGCCGGTTGTGGAGGGAGACTTGCCCGTCATGCTGCAGATGACCTCCATCAAGAGTTCGGGTAATTCCAGGTAATGAATCGGATTGAAGACGGCCAGGGGCCGGATACCGGGCTCCGGCGGATTGTCGCGGCGTCCGGGCAGCACGGCGGTCACGGGATTGAACAGGGGCTGGCTCAACGGCAGGCGCCGGAACAACCGCGCGCTCATCTCGGCCAGGTGGCGGTCGCGCGGTCTGAGCAGGTCGGGGCGGGCTTGCAGGTAGCGCGGATTCCTGCTCGGCTTTCCCCCTACCAGGCGAGGACGTGAGGTGGAGACGAAAAACCGCGTCTTTCGCTCCCCGGCCATCTCTCGAATAAGCTGCCGCATCGGCTCGGTGAACCGATAGAAACCTATGGAATCCTCGAGCATTTCGCGCGCGTCGGCCGCAGTGAGCGGTTCGTAATTCGAGAAGAAATTATCTGTCTTGGCGCAATCGGCCTCCGTTTGCCGGTCGTAGCCCGGATGAATCGCCTCGTCCGGTCGCTGGAAGAGCCGGAGTTCGCAGTTCTTGACGAATTTTTGCGATAGAGGGGATTTTTGCCCCCCACCGCCCGTCGTGCTCTGGGGCGGCACAACCACCGAGGCCGTGATGTCGTCTTCAAACTGGATCTTCACGGCGGGGTAGAAATCCTTGCGCAAGCTGAACGTCCGCCATAGGCCCTCCGAATCGAAGCCCACGCGCAGATGCGTCGTGACCACTTTATGGGTGCCGTATTTGAGTTCGTTCGCCGGGATCCCGTTGATGACATCGACGCTGAAGCGTTCGCGCCACTGATGCCCCCAAGCGGCCTTGTAATAGCGTTTTACCACAAAGACCAGTTCCTTGATATACTGCGGCACGCCCTCCAGCCAGGCGTTGTATTCGGGCTTGTAGTCGCGTTCATCCGGAGTGAGCAGTTTGATGACCGAGCCTAACGACCGAGCCGAGTCGAGAATCCTCCGGGTGTCCTTCCGCGCGGGGTCTTTGAAACGGGCGCTATAATCCCGTTCGAGCAACTCGTTCACCCGGTCGAAGTCCTTCTTGAAATCGGCCACAAAGACCGGCCCCGCCAGAATCCCGTCGGTGATGGGCTTGGAAATCTCCGATTTGCCCCCGCCTGAGACGGTGCATGGCTTGTGGCAAAGCGTCCCTTCGGCAACCGTTCCCACCAAACGCCACAACCGATTGCCCTCCGGCTTTTCCATCCGCACTTTGTAGCCAGACGGCCGCACATAGACATGTTCCCGGAGCAACTTGATCGAGCGCTCTCCCTGCGCGGACGGCCAGGAGATCTTCTGTTCGTAGAGGTCAAATCTGGCGGTTTCGGGCACATAGAGGATCTCGGGGTATTCCCTGTCCACCGCGTAGCCTTCGGGCATGGGTGTCATGGCCTCCGGGAAGAGGCCGATCATCTCCTGGTAAGAGTGGCCGAGTTGCTTGACATGGTAATTGCCGCTGAATTCCTCCCCCAGATCGTAGCTCGGGAACACCAAGGCCCCGCCCGAGTGCTCCTCCTCGCTTAGACCGAACAGGTTTGCGGCGTAACTCAGTTGCGACTTCACTTCCTTCTTGCAGTAGCCATAGTAATTATCCGCGATGAGAGTCACGATGACGCCCGAGGCGTCGCGGCACACCAGCTTGAAGGCTCGCCCCTCGTTATACACCTCGCCGGGCTGCTTCCAGCACATCCCATCGCGGCGCTGCCTCTCCGTTGCCTGATCCCAAGCAGGCAGGCCGGCGGCTTGCTTCGTGATGCTTGTCAGGTGCGGCGCCAGGATCACGCAACCGGTGTGGCCCGTCCAGTGCTCGACATCCAGCCCCGCGTCGTTCTCCGGCAGGTTTGGATCGCCTCCGTTGCCGAAAATGTTTTCGATAAAATCCAGATTGCTTACCAGGGTGCCGGGCGCAAAGAAGCGCACCTCCATTGTCTTTTCAACCGAGAACCCGGGAACCTCCGGACAAACCGTTGGCCGAATCAGCAGGGAGACGAAGCACTCCGCGGGCTCGGGCTGTGTGGCAGTGAATGGGAGGCGCATCAGGTCGCGGGGCGGGGTCAACGCGAAACCGAGCATCTTTCCGAACGTGGCCTTGGGCACGGCGATCTTGT
>JBJKSV010000227.1:0-2829 GCA_046703605.1 Limisphaerales bacterium | reverse complement strand
GCCAATGTCTCCGGTTTTGCCCGGATGTCGGCCATTTCCCAATCGGTATCTTCACCCACCAGGAGCTGCTTGTCTTGCGCAGTCTCTCCGTTCTTGAATCGGGCGGTGGCCTGCAAAAGGAATTTGCCGGCGGAGGGGAGCTTTACATTTGCCAAGTAGCTCCTTTGTTCTTCCGAATAGATAGCGGGAGTGGTCTGCAGCGGCGTGGCGCCCTCCAGCAAGCGGAGAGTGATCTCGGCGTCGGAGACCTCCTGGCCCTGCCTGTTGGCGGCGCGAACTCGAACGGGAATCTCCAGGTTCGGGTCGCAATAGGTCTGAGGCAGTTCGATGCTCACAAGGTTTTGCGACGGATTGAATTTGTGCGCGGAGAGCCAGCGGATGGCGTTCAGCCAAAACTGCTTGAAGTAGCGCGAATCGCAGTTCTGCTCGGTCAAAGGGAGGTTCGGATTTATCTTTTCACCCCAAAGGGTCTCGAACCGTTCGCCCCAGAGATAGGTGGTGTCCGTGGTCAAGGCCATTGTCCGGCCCTTGCCAACCTCCTGCGCGGCGAGGATAACCGCCGGGCCGTAGGACGTGAAGTCCCGCGGGTTCTCCAAGAGAACAGTCGCGCCGGGCTTGGCGCGGTCCACCAGGTTGTATCCTTGCAGGGGCGGGAACTTCGTGGTCCAGATCTCGCGATTCTCCACCGGGTCGCCGCTGATTTGCATGATGGGGTGCGCCCAGGCAGTGTCCGGGACACGCGGCACGAAAGACACCTGTCTCAAATCCGCCCGCCCCTGCATCGCCACCGGAATCAGGTTGTCGATGATCGTGTCTTGATAGCCCCCGGCGCCGAAAGAGGTGTTGCCGCCCACCATGGCGAAGCCGCCGCCGAATTCGGTGACGAACCGCTCGGTGTTCCGGAGTTGTTCAGGCGTGAAATCGTACTTCGGGACATCGCTGAATATCACGACCTGGTACTCCAGCAGTTCCTCCAACGTCCGCGGATAGCCTTCGGTCGAATTTTGGACGCGATAAATGGGGTCCCCGTTCTTGGGATCGACATAGGCCACTTTGTTGTAGAGAGAAGGCGGCGCGCCATACTGCTCGACGTAGAGGGTCTTGACCTTGATGCCGGGGGTGTCCTCCAGCGCGTGTTTAAGATAGAGCGGTTGGAAGACGCCCTTCTGGACGCCGGTCGCTTCCATATAGATGACGCGCAGAACCCGATCCACAATAGTCAGCCCAAACTCGCGCCGGTTGTTGGCCAGCAGCCGTTCGCCGGGTTGCGGGGGAACTTCCGCCTCGAAGGTTTGAAAGCCAGGCACATCGGGGGTGAACTCCATCTCGATTTGTTGCGTTTCGCCGGTCAGGCGCACCCGGGCTTGCCCGAACACTGCCTGGCCTTTGACGATGCGCAAAGGAACGGTACGGCCGCCGAACCCGGTCGAGCGCAAGGTCACCACCGCCCTGGTGGTGGATTGATTGAGCACCGTCGGCCGCGCCCGAACGTTTTCCACCACAATGTCCGGCGGCTCATTCGTCGCGCCGAGCAGAACGGTGTGGATGGGGATCTTCCTGCGGCCAAAGGCCCGGGCCATGGGTTCAGCGCTCTGGAGGGAATTGGCCGCCCCATCGGAGAGCAACACGACGCTGGCGGGCGGGTCCTCGGCGGTTGCCGAGGCGAGGGTTTCCAGGCTTTGCGCCAGGGCCGTTCCGCCGCCCTTTGCCGCGGCGCTGTTGGGATGCGCCAGCAGATAGAGGTTGGTGCTGAAACCGTAATAGGAAACGGAGAAGCTGGCCGGCACTTTCAACTGCGTCTTCAACCACGCCTTGGCCGCGGCGAGGCGGCTTTGGCTATCGTCAACCCAACCCATGCTTCGCGAGGTATCCAGCAGGACGGCGACATGGGCAGGTTGATAGTGCCGGACCTCTTCGACCCATTGTGGGTCAAGGAGGCAGAGGATAATGACGGCCAAGGCAAGGACCCGCAAGGCGAACAGGCCGATTCGCAGACTGCCGCTGGCCCCGCCGCGCGCCGAGTAATAGCTCCAGGCGAGCAGGGCGGCGAGCGCCGGCACTCCCACCCACCACCAAAGCGCGCCGGGTTTGTAAGCAAATTCAATCATGAGAATGAGCTGGCAAGGCCGTCCCTGGGACGCGCGGCAGTGCCGTCATAGCATGTACCGTTCTTGGGCCGAAGCCTCATGCCAAGAGACCTGACTGCTCGGCGGCGAGAGGCAGGCCGCCCGAAGCCCAACCCAGCGCACTATTGAGGTGGCTGTCATCGCCAGAATCATTAAGGAGTGTAGCTGCCGCCTGTCAAGGCTTTCGAGAAGGTTGGACTGCGGTGACCCATTGAAGAGTTGACAAACCAGCTCACCAGGTGGCACACTGAGACACATGAAGACGGTTACGATTCGAGAGCTTCACAGCCGCACCGGCCAGCTTGTCCGGGAAGCTTCCCGGCATGGTGAAATCCGCGTGAGCGATAGCGGGCGGGTCATTGCCAAAATCGTGCCGGAAACCGAACCGTCCGAGGCCCCCTATTTCACCCGGCGCAAGTACGTCAGCCCTGCCATGAAGCGGCTCATTGAAACCGGGCGGTTGGGGCGAGGGGGCACGGATAGCACGCAGGCCCTTTCCGAGGACCGCGAGGACCGAGTTTAATGCTCTACTTCGACACGAGCTATCTTGTCCGGCTCTACCTCGGTGATCCCGGATGGGAGAAAGTCCAACCGCTCGCCAAGACAGACCGCGTCGCCTGCTGCCTCCACGGCCAAGCCGAGACGGTCGCCGCCTTTCACCGGAAGCTGCGTGAGGGTGCTCTAAATCCGCAGACCTTTGCGC
>JBJKSV010000226.1:0-5518 GCA_046703605.1 Limisphaerales bacterium | reverse complement strand
CTTCTGCGGCATGTAACCGATCCATTCGCGCAGCCGGCCCGCATCCCGCCCCGGCTCCATCCCGTTCATGCTGATCTTACCGGCGGTGGGGAGCAAAAGGCCCGCAATCAGGCGCATCAGGGTGGTCTTGCCCGCGCCGTCCGGCCCCACCTAGCCCGTGACTATCCCCGGGTGGATGTCGGCGGAGATCCCCGCCAGGGCAGGGTGTTTGGCTTTGGGAAAGACCTTCTGAAGGTTCTCGATCTTAACAGAAGCCTCGGACATGATCGCCTTGAAGCAAGCTTACGGCCCGACGATTCTCACCGTCACCGGCATTCCTTGGCGCAAGGCCTCGTTTGGATTGTTCACCACGACCCGAAAGCGATAGACCAGGGAGGTGCGGAGTTCGGGCGTTTCGACATTCTTTGGCGTGAATTCGGCGCGCGGCGAGATGTAACCGACTTCTCCCGAGTAGGGCTTGCCGGGATGCGCGTCAGTGAAGATTTCAACCTTCATGCCGGGATGAATCCGGCCCAGGTCCGGCTCGCTTACATAGGCGCGAACCCATACTGGACGGGTGAGCGAAAGCGTCAAAACAGTGGCGCCGGCCTGGAGAACGGCCCCAGGCTCCTCCGCGCGTGTGAGAATCACGCCGTCAGAGGGCGCTTTGAGGACGCTGTCCTCGACGTGCAGCCTGGCCATTGCCAGCGCGGCCTGGGCGCGGGCCATCTCGGCCTTGGCTTGGGCGATTTCTTCGGGCCGAAATCCCGCCTCCAACAGATCGAGTTGTTCCTCAGAGGAATGCAGTCGAGCCCGGGACTCATCCCGGGCGGCTTGGGCGTCGTCGCGCTCCTGGACCGAGGCCACCTTCTTTCCGAACAAGTTTTCCTGCCGCTTGTAGAGCCGCTCCGTGTTGGCGGCGGTGACTTTCCGTTCATTCACCACGGCGCGTTGCGCGGCGATCTCTTGTGGCCGGTTGCCCGCCTCCTCAAGATCCAACCGAGCGCGTGCGGCCTCGACCTCGGCGCTCGCCTCCTCCGCTTCCTGCCGGTAAGGCTCGTCATCGAGCTTCGCCAGCACTTGGCCGGCCTTCACCGCGTCCCCTTCGTCACAAACCATTTCGGAGACGCGACCCGCGACCCGGAAACCGAGGTTGACCTCGCGAATATCGACGTTGCCGTAGGCGCGCAGGACGTCGTTCCTCTCGCGGTGCCGCGCACCGAGAAACCACGCCGTGCCGGCGCTGGCCAATAGCAGCACCAAAATCAGAATCGGAACTCGCTTTCTCACAGTTCATCGGCTCACTCCGGCAGCAAGGTGGCGCCGGGCAGCTTGAAGGCGTAACAGTAATGGCAGGGGAGCTGGTTGGGCATCAAGCAGGGCACATGGATAATCACATCGTTCCCGCTAATATCGGTCTTGAGCGTGCCTTTCCGTCCCAGCATTGTCACCTGCGCGCCTTCCGGCAGCCGGACATTGTGAATCGTGATCTCAGGCGCCAACCAGCCGGTTGTAATGGCGTAGAGAGCGCCGGGTTTCCGGGTGAAAAAGAGCTGCTTCACGGCCACATCGTCCTTCGGCTTCTGCCCGATTTGCTGCATCAGGTTGTATTTGACCATGAATTCGCCGTACTTCTGGCCCGGACGTTTCCCATCGGACCATTGGCAAGAGCGCCGGGCGCAACGCGTGCCGTAGATCGCCTCGCCATTGACCTTGAGCCAGTCGCCGATGTCAAGTAGCCGCTGCTGCATAATGACCGGAATGAAGCCGTCCGCCCTCGGTCCAATGTCCAGCAGGAAGTTGCCGCCGCGGCTGACGAGGTCGCACAGCACAAGGACCAGTTCGCGCCCGCTCTTGTAATCGTCGATGCTTTCGGCGCGATTGTAGCCGTAGGAATAGCCCATGCCGCGGTCCTCTTCCCAGGGATGAGAGTCGTCCTTCATGCCGGCGCCATACTCGGTCGTGTAGTAGGTGCCATGGCGGTGGCGGGTGTCTTTTCCCCAGCGGTCATCCACGACCACGTCATCCTTGCAAGGTGAATCGTTGAACAGCCAGGCCAGCAGCTTCTCGCTGCCCCATTGAGCCGAGGTCAGGTCCCACTCCCCGTCGGCAAAGATGAGGGAGGGGCTGTAGCGGGTTACCACGTCCTTGAACTGCGGCTGCATGTGCTTGACTACATACTCATGCCGGTCTTTGAGCCAGAGCGGGTTGAACCATTCATAAAGCGAGTAATAAATTCCGAACTTGAGTCCGCGTTTGCGCACCGCCGTCGCCAATTCTCCCAGCAAGTCCCGTTTCGGTCCAATCGAGAGCGCATTCCAGGGCCGCCCCCAATCGCGATTGGCCTCCTTGCTGGGCCACATGCAGAACCCGTCGTGATGTTTGGAGGTCGGCACGATGTACTTCGCCCCAGAGCGCACAAAGAGGTCCGCCCATTGGTCCGGATTGTAGAGCTCGGCTCGGAACATCGGCGCGAAGCTCTGGTACTCGAAATTCGAGCCGTAATTCTTGCAGTGGAACTGCCACCAGACATTGTTCGGGCGCTTATCTGAGATATGGTTCCAATACCATTCCGAGTACTGCTTGGGCGCCCCCCAGGCGGGAACCGAATAGACGCCCCAATGGATGAAGATGCCGAACTTGGCGTCCAGATACCATTTGGGGCAGGGGCGCTTATCCAGAGAGGCCCAGTTGGCTTCGTAGTGCGTATCGGCGGCGAGGGCGCGGGATTGGAGGACGGGCGAAAAGCCCAGCGCCAGCAGCTAGCCGAGCGTGAAGGAGCAGCGGAGTTGTTTCATAGTGTTCAAGGGGCCCTGCCGAAGCAGGTTGACGCACCGGTTCATTGACAGGTGCGCCTCGGGCCGGCGGCTCGGCAAGGCCAATCCTTTTATGCACGAAGAGGGAAGTAGCCGTCAAGTGCAGATCACGAAGGGGGTGCGAATCTGCGAATCCTTCAGATCCTACGCAAAAACGGGTGCAAGATAGCGCTGGTTGCGCCAAGCTTGAAGCGTTCAGAACAAGAATGAATGCTCGAGGCATAATCACCAATGGATTGCTCGCCGCCCTCTGCGTGGCTGCCACCCCTCCGTCCGACGCCGCGGCGAAACCCGCTGCATCTGCTCCGGTAACTGCTCGGACCGGGCCGCCGGACGCATCCTACGATAGGAGCGCGGACGCCCTCGTTTGCGTTTCGGAACCGCCTCAGTCGCGGACGAGGGCGTCCGCGCTCCTGTCACCACTTAAGCAGTTATCTCCTCCCATGATCGAGGTGGACGGGATAGATCGCGCCCGCATTCTCCGAGCGGCGGCGGCCGCGCTGGACCGCGCCCCCATTACCATTACCGCATTCCGCGCGAGGCTCAGCGAGGGTGGCTCGCACGACTTTTATTCCAATGGCGATTATTGGTGGCCCAATCCCAACACGCCCGACGGCCTGCCCTACGTGCATCGAGACGGCCAGTCCAACCCCAAGAACTTCAACAAGCACCGCGAATGCCTTTGGGACCTGCGCGACGCCGTAGCGGCGCTGGGCGCAGCTTACAAACTCACCGGCGACGACCGTTACGTAAAGAAGGCCGTTGAGCTGCTCCGGGTCTTTTTTCTCGACCCAAGGACCCGGATGAATCCGAACCTGCAATACGCCCAGGCCATTCCAGGGGTTTCGAAGGGGAGGGGAATTGGCATCATTGACACCCTGCACCTTATCGAAATCCCGAAGGCGATTGAGGCCATGGAAAAATGCTCCGCCTTTCCTCCCGTCATTCTCGCCGGACTGAAACAGTGGTTTGCGGACTATCTCCAATGGATGACCATGAGCCGGAACGGCCACGCCGAGGCCAACGCCTCGAACAACCACGCTGTCGCCTTCTGGCTCCAGGTGGCCGTATTCGCTCAGTTCACCGGGGATGAAGCCAGGCTCGCCGAGTGCCGCCGGCGTTTCAAGGAAGTGTTCGTGCCCAAACAGATGGCGCTGGACGGGAGCTTTCCGCGGGAGCTGAAACGCACCAAGCCGTACGGCTATTCCATTTTCCAGCTCGACAACATGGCTACGCTCTGCCAGGTGCTTTCAACCAGGCAGGATAACCTCTGGACCTTCACACTGCCCGACGGACGCGGAATGCGGAAGGCCATGGGCTTCCTGTATCCCTACCTGGCGGATAAGTCCAAGTGGCCTTACAAGCCGGACGTGCAGGCCTGGAGTGGCTGGCCGGCCCGCCAACCGAGTCTGCTCTTCGCGGGTTTGGCGTATCACGACCGGAGCTATCTCGACCTTTGGAAGCGCTTGCCCGCCGACCCAACCAACCAGGAAGTGCTTCGGAATATCGCCATCCGGCAGCCGATTTTGTGGGTCCGTGTTCACCCTGGGAAAGGGGAATCCGACTAGCGAGCCGGCACTCGGACCGACAATTGAGAATTGAGAATTAAGAATTGGGAATTTCAAATTGCGTCCGACTTCGGAGAGTCCACAGGGGGGTGACGGCGCCGGTTCTGACAATCCTTCGGGCTGACGAATGGCTTCCGTTTGGCATGAATTTACAATTTGCAATTCTTAATTCTCAATTCTCAATTACTTTTTGCAGCGCTCTCGCGGCAGGCCTCCATCACTTGCTGCGTCTTGAGGGCGATCTCAGGCCAGAGCGGGTTCGGCGCTCCGGTCTGAACCTGGGCGGCGAAGTTGCGGAAGAGTTGGCTCTCCTGGGCGCTGGCATCCGCATGGCTGCACTCTTCAATCGACCAATGGCGATCGTTGGGGCGCATGTCGAAGTCGCAGCCTCTGACCTCGAACGTGGGCCGGCCGGTGTCAAACCTGGTCTCGGTTCCGGAGAAGGGCAGCACAAAATCCTGCAACTGGAGGAATCCGTGCGTCCCGCTTATATGCGCCCATTGCTCGGTGTCGGTGAGAAAAGAGCAAAAGAAGCTGCTGCTGACACCGCCTTCGAAAAGCAGCTCGCCCGAGAATTCGGTCGGCACCGCCGACGGGCTGGCAGGATGTTTGAACTCCGAGAGCAGTTCGCCCTTGACGCGAAGCGGGAGTTGCCAATTCATGGCCCACAGCGCGAACCGGATGCAGTACCAGCCGAGGTCGCCCAGGCAGCCGTAAGGTTCAAGATGGCCCTGCGCGCGGATGTTGGAGTCGTAGAACCCTTCGGCCGCGCGGAAACAAAAGGCGCAGGCAATGCGCCGGATGGCGCCGACGGTCTGGCCGTCGTCGAGCACCTGACGCATCCGCCCCAAACGCCGGCTATGCATGAACATAACGCCATCCAGGAACTGAACTTGGTTGCGCCGGCAGGTTTGGAGCATCTGGCTCAAATCAGCCACGCTGGTTGCGCACGGCTTTTCGCAAACGATATGTTTGCCGGCTTCGGCCGCCCGTTTGACCCAAGGCCCCCGCACTGCGGTGGGCAGGGGGATATAAACGGCGTCGATGTCCTTGGCGGCCAACAATTCCTCGTAACTTGCAAAGGCGCGAGGGGCGGGGTCGAAAGTGGCGCAGGTTTGGCATTCCTGGATAAAGCGTTGAGTACGTCCCAGTTCG
>JBJKSV010000225.1:0-10223 GCA_046703605.1 Limisphaerales bacterium | reverse complement strand
ATTTGGGATTGGAAAGCAGCGCGACCCGCCGAACCGCGTTGCTCCACGCCAGCACACGGAAGGAGCCCGCCAAATGGCTGCCGCTGGCGTAGGCTCGACCTCCAGGCGGTCTGCGGTTCTTTTCTCTGCCTCGTTTCCGTGTATTCCGTGTATTCCGTGGTTGTGCTCGTGTCTTGCGCCCTCCAAAATTCGCCTTTGACACAGGGCGTTGGGCTTGGCAGGGTGGCGGTTCATTTTGTCAGATTATCAGGGACTATTATGGCTGAATTACCAGGCAACTTATTAGTCGCCCAATCGGGCGGGCCGACGGCCGTCATCAACGCCAGCTTGGCCGGCGTGGTTCAGGAAGCCGGGCGCAACGAGTGCATCCAAGAGATTTACGGCGGCGCCAACGGCATCCTCGGCATTCTAGACGAGGACCTCATCGACATCAATGAAGAGAAAGCCAAGACCATCGAGGCCCTCCGCTACACGCCCGCCGCCGCGCTTGGCACCTGCCGCTACAAAATCGATTTCAAGGGCAACCCCGAGAAGGCCGCCGCGGACATGGAACGGCTTTTCCAGGTGTTTCAGGCCCACGACATCCGCTATTTCATTTACATCGGAGGCAACGATTCCCAGGACACCTCCCTCAAGCTCCATGAGGAGGCCCTCAAGCGCGGCTATGAACTGCGGGTTGTTGGCGTGCCCAAGACCATCGATAACGATCTGCCCTTCACCGACCATTGCCCTGGTTACGGCTCGGTTATCAAGTACAACGCTACGACCATCATGGAGATAGGCATCGACGTGGGAAGCATGGCCACCGATGACGGCGCCTGCTGCATCATCGAGGTCATGGGACGCTCCGCCGGTTGGATAGCCGCCGGCACCGTCCTGGCCAAGCGTGGCCATCCCGGCTCCCCACCGCATCTCATTCTGCTGCCGGAACTGGTCTTTGACGAAGAGAGCTTCCTGGCCAAGGTCAATGAAACCGTCCAGGCCCACAAGTACTGCATTGTCGTGGCGGGCGAAGGCATCAAGAATGCCGTCGGCGAGGAGGTCGGCGCCGACAAGACACACCTGGACGCCTTCGGCCACCCTGTCTTGGCGGGCGTAGCGGAGAAGCTCAAGCAACTGGTTCAGGGCCGGCTCAACATCAAGACGCGCACCGCCATGCTCGGTTACGCCCAACGCGCCGCCGAACATTGCGCGAGCCTGGCCGACTCCAACAACGCCTTTGCTTGCGGCGAGGCCGCGGTTCGAGCTGCGATTGCCGGGCAGGCCGGCTCGATGGTGAAGATTGTACGCGAGGGCGGAACCGATGGCTCGGTAAGCTGGTCCACAGCTCTCCAACCTCTGGCCGATGTCGCCAATGTCGAGCACCTCATCCCTCGAGAGTGGATTTGCGACGATGGCTTCCTGCCGAATGAGAAGTTCATCGAATACGCCCGGCCGCTCATCGAGGGCGAAATAGCCGTCCCGATGGAGAACGGGCTGCCCAACTACGCCCGTTTGGAGGGGGTGCGGGTCGAAAAGAGACTCCCACCGCGTTGATCCCCTGCCGATTGCGCTCCCCCCGCACAAGCGTGTATTCCGTGGTTGACTCCCGTGAGAGTCCATCCAAACATCGCTGTCTGGAATGACGCCTGAATTGTTAGCTAAAGCCAAATCGCTCGGGTTCTCCGACTGCCAAATCGCGTGTTTGACCGGTCGCAGTGAGGAGGACATCCGGGCCTTGAGAAAGCAGTGTCGTTTAACCCCAAGCTATCGGCTGGTCGATACCTGCGCCGCCGAGTTTGAGGCCTACACGCCCTATTATTACTCCAGCTACGACCGCGGCGACGACGAAGTCCGCTCCTCCGACACGCGCAAGGTCATGATCCTGGGAGGCGGCCCCAACCGCATAGGCCAAGGCATTGAGTTCGATTACTGCTGCGTTCACGCCGCCTTCGCCCTCAAGGAAGACGGCTTCGAGACCCTGATGGTCAATTCCAACCCCGAAACCGTCTCGACCGACTATGACACCAGTGACCGCCTGTATTTCGAACCGCTCACTCTCGAGGACGTCCTCAACATCTACGAGCGGGAGAAATGCTGGGGCGCCATCGCTCAGTTCGGCGGCCAGACCCCTCTGAACCTGGCCCTCGGGTTGCAGAAAAACGGCGTGAACATCATCGGCACCTCGCCTCAAAACATCGAGATTGCCGAAGACCGCAAACTCTTCGCCGCGATGCTGCGCAAGCTCGACATCCCCCAACCACCCAACGGCATCGCCACCAGCGAGGCCGAGGCCCTGGCTGTGGCCAAAGATCTCGGCTACCCGGTCCTGGTCCGGCCCAGCTTCGTTCTTGGCGGGCGGGCGATGCAGATCGTGTATTCGGATGCCGATCTCCAACGCTACATGCGCTTCGCCGTCGAGGCCTCCCCCGAAAGGCCCGTGCTCGTTGACCAGTTCCTGGAGGACGCGACCGAGGTGGTCGTGGATTGCATCGCCGACGTGGGACACTTTTCGAGGCCAGGCGAGGGCCACATTGTCATCGGCGCCCTGCTCGAGCATATCGAATTTGCCGGCGTTCATTCCGGCGACGCCGCAATGGTTCTTCCGCCCCATACCCTCAGCCCGGAAGTCATCCAGGTCATCCGCGATTACACCCACGCCATGGCGCGCGAACTGAACGTCATTGGCCTGATGAACGTCCAGTACGCCGTCAAAGACAAGACCGTCTATGTCCTTGAAGTCAATCCCCGGGCGTCGCGGACCGTGCCTTTTGTGAGCAAGGCCATCGGCGTTCCCCTGGCCAAGCTGGCGGCGAAAGTCATGGCCGGCAAGACCTTGGCCGAACTCCGCTTCACACAAGAGGTCTGGCCCAAGTACTGGGCCGTCAAAGAATCGGTGTTCCCGTTTAACCGCTTCCACGGGCAGGACTTCCTCCTCACGCCCGAAATGCGCTCGACCGGCGAGGTCATGGGTTTGGACGCGAAATTGGGCATTGCTTACGCCAAGTCCCAGATGGCCGCCGGCGGCCCTCTCCCGCTCTCAGGCCGCGTGTTTATCAGCGTGAGCGACGCCCACAAGGAAGACATCGTGGACATCGCCAGGCAATTCGCCCAACTCGGATTCGAACTGATCGCGACCGCCGGCACGGCCGCGGTTCTGGAAAATGCCGGCCTGAAAGTCGATCGCATTTTCAAACTCTCCGCCGGCAGGCCTAATGCCCTCGACCTGCTCAAGAACCGCGAGATCCAGCTCGTCATCAACACCCCGACAGGCCAAACCCCGCGCGCCGATGAGGTGAAGATCCGCACCACCGCCGTCTATACCAACACGCCCATCATGACCACCATCAGCGGCGCCAAAGCCGCCCTGCTCGGCATCGCCGCCCTCCGCAACAGCGGTTACGCCGTGAAAACATTGCAGGAGTATCACTGAGCCAAGGCCGCAACGGCAACCCCACAGCCCGCAATCCAGGCGCCGTCGCCCGCCGCATCGCCGAGGAGTTGAAAGTCACGCCGCGCGTGCGAGTCAAGGCATTATCCGGAAGGACATGGCGGTCTTTCTGTTAGCTTTTCGAGCGGCAGCGGAGGGAGGTGTCTGGATTGGTTGCTTTATGCTAGCCTTCTGAGCATCGGTTTGGAAAAGTCGGCAAGAGACGCCAAAGGCAAAGAAGCGCAGGGGTTCAAACCGGGTGATTTTCGCAAAACTATTGATTTTATTGGGTGTAAGTGGGCTTGAGCCAGTGCTTTCGGGGTGGTGGTGGGAGAAGGATTCGAACCTTCGTAGGCATAAGCCAGCAGATTTACAGTCTGCCCTCGTTGGCCACTTGAGTATCCCACCGTCGCGACCCACTGGGAGAGCGGGCGGGAAATTTAGCCGCACCCAGCGGGCCTTGTCAACGTCTTCCGCATGCCCTAATTTGCACGGATGTTTGATTCGATTAGCAGCAGACTGCAAAACGCGTTTCGGAACCTCCGCGGGCTGGGCAGGATTTCCGAGGAGAACGTGGGCGATGCCTTGAGGGAGGTGCGCCTGGCGCTGCTGGAGGCGGACGTGAATTTCAAGGTGGCGCGAGATTTCATCGAGCGCGTCAAGAACGAATCGATAGGCCAGGGGGTAGTCCGGAGCATTCAGCCGGGCCAGCAAATGATCAAGATTATCCACGACGAGATGGTCAAACTGCTGGGTTCCGCAAATGCCGGCCTGGAGTTGAGCGGCAATCCGAGTTGTGTGCTGATGGTGGGGCTGCACGGGTCGGGAAAGACCACCTCCAGCGCCAAACTGGCGCGCCTGCTCCATAAGCAGGGGCGCACACCGCTGCTGGTCGCCGCGGATGTCAATCGTCCCGCGGCTATGGACCAGTTGGAGACGCTGGGCAAACAGCTCGAGATTCCCGCATTCGTGGCGCGCGGTGAGACGGACCTGCTCAAAATAGCCACCGGTGCGATGGCTTTGGCCCGCGAGACCAACCGCAACACGCTCATCTTCGACACGGCGGGGCGGCTGCAAATTGACGAACCGCTGGTCCAGGAACTGGTACGGCTGCGGGATAGGACCAAGCCACAGGAAGTCCTGCTGGTGCTGGACGCGGCCACCGGCCAGGAGGCGGTCAACGTCGCCACGCACTTCGACCAGGCCTTGAACATTACCGGCTCAATTCTCACCAAGCTCGATGGCGATGCGCGCGGGGGGGCCGCCCTGAGCCTCAAGACCGTTACGGGCAAACCGATCAAGTTCGCCGGCGTTGGGGAAAAGCTGGAGGATTTCGAGGCCTTCCACCCGGAGCGGATGGCCTCCAGGATTCTGGGAATGGGCGACGTGGTAAGCCTGGTGGAAAAGGCGGCCGAAGCGGTGGATTTGGACCAGGCCCAACGGCTCGAAGAGAAGATGCGCAAAGGCCAGTTCACGCTGGACGACTTTCTTGAACAATTGCGCCAGATGAAGAAGATCGGCTCTTTGGAAACCATCGTCGGCCTCTTGCCGGGCGGAGCGGAGGCAATCAAAGGAGCTGATATGGCGAAGCAGGAACGCGAATTCCACCACATGGAGGGGATCATCTGCGCCATGACCACCCAGGAGCGGCGCAGTCCCCAAATCCTCAACGCGCGGCGCCGTCAGCGGATTGCCAAGGGCAGCGGCGTCTCAGTGAGCGAAGTCAACACCGTGCTCAACCGGTTCGCCCAGATGCAGCAAATGATGAAGAAAATGGGCAAATTCCAGAAGATGCTCGCCCGGATGGGCGGCGGAGCGGCCGGCTTGCTCCGCCGCTGAGGGGTTCAAGCTTTGGAGTCATTCCTGGTCTCCTTGGCTTTCTCGTCCTTAAGGATGGCGATAAATTGCTTCATGGCGGGCGAGAGGACCTTGTTCTTTTTGTAAATCGCCGCTAGAGGACGGTAGTACTCGCCGTCTTCGATGGTGACCTCGGCCAGGGTCTGCTTGTTCACCTCCTGGATAACGGTGCCCTGCGGAACGATTGCCACCCCGGCGTCAATCTCGACGGCCCGTTTGACCGTCTCGATGTTGTCGAATTCCATCACATGATGCACGGCAACGGAACGCTGCTTGAGGATCTTGTCCAGCGCCTTGCGGGTAGGAATGTCCGGTTCGAAGCCGATGAATTTCTGGCCTGCCAGGTTCTTGAGCCGGATAGCCTTGCTTTTGGCGAAGGGGTGTTGAGGGTGGCAAATGAGCACGAGCGGGTCTTTGCGCAGGGGAAAGATCGTGAGCTTGGTGTCGCGTGCCGGATAGGCAACCAGTCCGAGATCAACGACATTGCCGGT
Source organism: Limisphaerales bacterium (assembly GCA_046703605.1). Taxonomy (GTDB): domain Bacteria; phylum Verrucomicrobiota; class Verrucomicrobiia; order Limisphaerales; family UBA8199; genus JAJYHY01. Next base: position 4,466 of record JBJKSV010000225.1, on the reverse strand, counting down.
TACGTCTTCATAGACCTGATTGGCACGACGGTATTCGACATGAACGTTCACGGTGGGATAGGCCTTGAGGAATTTCTTGAGATAGGGTGGCAGGTCGTGCAACCCGATGCTGTAGATGGTGGCCAGGCGGATGGTGCCGGAGATGATCTCCTTGAGCTCCTTGAGCCGCGAGTGGAGCGAGTCGTAGGTCTGGACGACCTGCTTGCTGTAATCGTAGAGGACCTGGCCCTCTCGCGTGAGGCGGAACTTCTTTTTGCTCCGCTCAATGAGCAGGGCCTTGAAGATCCGTTCCAGCGAGCTGATCTGCTGGCTTACGGCCGATTGAGTCACCTCGTTGATCTGCGCCGCCCGGGTGAAGCTCTGGGTTTCAGCCAGGTCACAGAACACTTTTAGGCTTTCGATTTGCATAAGGTTAAGAAATACCCGATGGCGGGCAATCAGTCAACTAATGTTTTATATCCGCAATCAAGACACGTTATAGTATTGCCATCATGAACCGCTCGCTGCCAGGGCTTGTTTGACCTTAACCAGAAGCTCCAGGCTGGTAAAGGGCTTTTGTAGATAGTTTTGGCCGGAGGCCAGGCCGGCCCCTCCGATAGAGCCGCTGGCGCACAGAATACGCGTCGCAGGCGCCAGCTTCCGGACCCGCTCCATCAGCTCACGCCCGCTCATGCCGGGCATGACCAGATCGGTGATGAGGAGATCGATCGCGGGCGCCTTCCCGTTGAGCATGTCAAGCGCCTCGCGCCCATTGTGCGCCGTCAGTACCTGGTAGCCGTACGCCGAGAGGATAGTCCGCCCCATGGTCAGCAGCAAGTCCTCGTCATCAACCACCAGGATGGTCTGCCGGCCCGCGAGTTCCTCCATGGCCATGGGGTCTTCTTTAATGACCCGCCTCTCGGCGGGAAGATAAAGGCGTGCTGAAGTGCCTCCTCCGGGCTGGCTCGAAAGGGCAATGCCGCCGCCCTGCGTGGTCACGACGCCATAGGCCCAGGCCAACCCCAAGCCGCGATGACTCCCCTTTTTGGTGGTGAAGAAGGGCTCAAATACCCGCGCCAGCACCGGCGGGTTGATGCCGCATCCGTTGTCGGTAATCTCCGCACAGACATACGCTCCGGCTTCCAGGCGTGCCTTGTGGTCCTGGAGCGGTTCCGCCAACTCGACATTTCGCGTCTGAACCGTAATCTGGCCCTCTCCCTGAAGCGATTCAACCGCATTCTCAAGCACCTTGAGCAGGGCCTGCTGCATCTTAGCCGCCTCGAACCTGGCAACGAAAAGCTTCTGTTCGAGCCGCAGGTTCCAAGTGACGGCCCCGGCTTCGGCGCCTCGATTCTGCCGGAAGACGTCCACAGTGCGCTGCACCAACCGATTGAGGTTGTCCGCTTGAGAGCGCGTCGGCGCCTCCTCGAGGCTAAATGTTCCCAGCGCGCTGGCTATCTCGGCGGCTTTGGCAGCCGACTTTTCAATTTCGATGAGCGATGGCCGGCAAGGATTGCCCGGCTCCAGTTGGCCCAGGAGGAAGGAGGCGTGTCCAAGGATCCCGGTAAGGGCGTTATTGAAATCCAGGGCAACGGTGCGCGTGAGCTTGAGCGCGCAGTCCAGTTTCTGCTTCTGCGCCAGGACCACGGCATCGCCAGGGGGAGTTGGAGGGATCTCGGCGGAGACGCCGTGCGAGAACATCTGAAAGAGAAAGCACCTTTGGGATTGGAGCGGGAAGCGGCACACTGAAACCTGGTAGGAGCCAGCGTTGCCGCCCTTGGCCAGAAAGTGGAGCCTAACCGTAGGGGAGGGCGAACGTTCCCAGCGGGCCAGGAACTGGTCGGCGGTGTCGCGGTTTTGTTGGCCCCAAATAGCGGAGAGATGCGGCGGAGAGCCTTCGAGAACGCTGCCAAATACCCGCACAGCCATCTGGTTTGCGCGACAGATGGCATGCGCGGAGTCCACCAGGAAGGCTGGCCAGCCGGCGGACTCGAGGGCAAAAACAACTTCGGAACTCATCCCCACGGGCATTTGCTTTAGATCTCGGTTGAGCAATCATCCGACTTGAGCCGGTGATCTCAAATCTGGGAGATCCGATGCCAAACTCCGGCGAGGTCCGATTGTCTCTGAACCAGACCTTAAGAGTATGAACAAACCTTCCCTTCTCAATCAAGAATTCCGATCATCGGAATCAGGAAAGTTTCTGTTCTTTATTCTCCGTGGCGCAATTGCAGCTCGGTGCGCTGTGAACCAACCCCAACCACAACGCTCTGCGCCTTGATTTCCAGGCACTTCACTTCGAGCGTCGCTCCCGAGGACAGTCTGATGACTCCCGTTTCGCCTTCCTCAAATGTCCGTCCGTTGATCATCGCGAGTTTGCGAGGTGGGCTGGTAATGGCATTGAGCACCAAGGCCGACGCACTTGCGGCGGGGGATGTGAGCCTTGCCACCTCCGACCCGGCTGCTGTATGTGGAAAGAAAGGATTGCGCCCCTCCCTGGGGGTGGCTGGAATGACGAACACCGATTTGGGGATTGGCGGGTCAGCCGCAGACGGGGCGCCAATTCCGGTTTTGCCATGGACAGCGGGCATTTGAGGGCCGGCTTGGGAGCAGAGTGCGCAAGAGACCGCGCAGAGCAATAGCAGAGAAGGCCGCTTCATACTTGAATCCTCAGGTTAAGAGTTGCCGGGTTTCACGAGCATCACCACATCCATCTTGAAGGAGAGCTTTTCATCGTCTCCCGGATTTGCCGACGCCAAGGGCTGAAGTGTCAGATTGAGCAACTGCATGTAAGGAAACCGGTTCTCAAAGTCGGCCACGAACTTGCCAAAATCGTCGAAGTAAGCGGATCCTCCAATGGTGAGGGTGGCCTGTTTGTAGGGAAAATCGGGAAAGAGGGTCATCGGTTTGGGCCCATCGATCTGGCTGAACTGGGGGATGTCCACCTTGTAGTCCGCCTTGAACCGGCGAATTGTGCCGATTGCCCAGGAATACACATCGCCGCTGGCCATCCCGTCTTCGATTTGAGTCAGTGTCTTGGTTGAGTCGGCCAGATCGTCATCCACCTGCTGGGCTTGCCGCATCGTGCGGGTGATTTCGCCAACCTTGCGCTCCAGGGTTGTGCGTTGGGCCGAAAGCAAGCCAATGCTCTGTCTCTGAGGACTGATGAGAAGGAACCACACCGCGGCCAAGGCGGCGGCCGTGAGCACGATGGCGATGGTCAGTTGGTTGCGTTTTTCCTGAGAGAGCTTGTTCATCTTACGATGTCTGGCAGACGGCATTCGAGTGTGAACGGCACGAACAGCTTGGCGTCGATGCCGGTCTGAGGCGGGGACAGGCTCGCTAAGCGGACCTCGTTCGTCTTGCCCAAGAGGTCTTTGAAATAGGAGCAGTTTTGCACGGAGGCCTTGAACCTGGCGACCTGGTCGCCGGGCGTGGGGCCGGTGTCTTTGGCGTCGAGCGTAATGATGACTTTCTCCGTGACCGTGGCCGGCTTGCCGGGCTTGATGCGGTGGTTGGAGTCTTTGGTCGGCGGGGTGCCGGCGGTGTAGGTACAAGTCTGTTCACTGCGCAGCCGGATTAGCTGGACATAATCCACAGGGGTTTGCTGCAAGGCATTTAGCAGGCTGCCCTGGAGAAACCGATCCGCCGCCAGCTTCCGCAGGCAGGAGAGCCGATGTCTCACGTCGGCCAGCTTCTTTTCGTGAGCCAGCACCTGGGTGTAGGCGTTGGTATGGGAGGCAAGTTGGGCCTCGAGCCCATTCAACTGCCCCTTCAGCACGAGCTTCCTGACTTGCAGTGAACTGCTCCAGACCAGCAGTAGAATGACCAGCAACACTCCAAGCATAATGGCCCGTTTCACAGGGTCGCGCCTGCGCAACTCCTCCTGCGCTTGGGCCTCGGCAAGCAGATTTAGACGTATAGGCATACGATTAAAGCACAGCCAGCGCGGCTCCAACCGCCACAGTCAATTGGGGCGCCACGGTGTCGATTTCGGCGCCTTGATGGGCAGGCAGCGCCATTTGCAAAAAGCTTACCGGATTCCATCTCTTGCACTCAGCCATCAACTCCACCTGAAGCGTCTGAACGATGAACTCGGAACTGGCCGAACCGCCGCTCATGAAGATCTGGCTGACCGCCTTGTCCGCCTGGTGCTCGAAGCAATCAATCGAGGCGCGCAACTCACGCCCCAGAGGCAGAATCAAGGGCTCGAGATTGGTCTGTACCTCGCCCGGGATTCCCCTCTTGATCCCCTCCGCCTCCGCGTAGCTCACCCCAAGTGCCTGCGCTAAGCCAGAGGTGAGCCGGTCCCCGCCAATAGCAACAACACGGCTCAAAGCCAGCTCCCCCTGATCCAGGAGGCAGATGCTGGTGCTCTTGAAGCCGATATCTACCAGCGCCACGGCTTCTCGCTCGAAAACCTCCTTCATGGCCCTCTCAAAAGCGTTCACAGGACCGATCAGACCGGGAACAACACATTCCGGAGT
>JBJKSV010000224.1:0-2820 GCA_046703605.1 Limisphaerales bacterium | reverse complement strand
TCGGCAGGGTGAGCAACACGACGTCCTTCTGGCAGTCCGCGGGCAAACGGCAGTAATGCTCGCAAAGTTCAGCCAGGACCTCCTGCGCTTCGGGATCGTCCTGGATCGAGGCCGGGTCCGGGCCGGCAAGCACGAGCCGGACGATTTCCTGGCGGCGGTTATGCCGGGCGTGGTGGTTGTTCCTGGACGGGGGCGGACACAGCTTGTATCGGACAAAGCCCTCGATGAGCGGTTGAAAGCCCTTGAGCCGGTCCCAGCGCGAGATTTGCGTGACGACCGGGCGGAACAGCAGTCCGATTTTGTCGGGCCGGGTTGCGGGACCGAACGTGCCGTCAGGATGCAGTCGTTGCGCGCAGGCGGGAAAAGGCGAGGTGAGGATCGGCGCGTCCGTCTCCGTCAGGCCGGAATTGCAAAGGATGCCGGTGAGCTTGTGCGGATGGAGTTCACGGTTCTTGTGGCTCAAAGGGTCTATCGCGGGATGAATGATCGTCGCGCGCCCGGCCAGGAAGTCGGGAATGTATTCAGGCGCGGAGAACACGGCGTGGTCATACGCCGCAGCGTACGGTTTCAAGAAACCCCATGCCGCGCGCGTGGCGTCATTGTGTTCATCCAGGCCGATGTGGCAGCGCCAGATGGCGTGGAGGTTTATCTCCTTCTTGAGCAATGCCCCGGCGCCCAGCGGTTGCGGGTCGTGAATGATGAGAATGTCCTGGGACTTCAAATGACCCCTGAGCTTGGCCGCGTTGGCCCGGCTGACTTCGTCGTAGAGTGATTTTTCGGCCGGCCCGAGTTGGGCGTCGCCGGCGCCGTGAATCAGATTATGCAGCCGCTTGGTCAGCCGGAAAAACTCCGGCTTGTCGGAGCCGATGACGGCCCAGTTCACGTCCAGGCCCAATTCGCGCAGCAGCAAGACCTGCATGGGCAGCATCTCGGCCACGCCGCCGCCATGCGCCGCGGAATTCACCATCAACACCGAGCGGTTCTTGAGCCGGGGCACGAGCGTCGCCGCCTCGGCCCGCAATTCCTGCACGGCGCGCGTGAGGTGGGCAAAGGCCGCGTAGCCATCCAGTGAGATCGTTTTGCGTAGTGAAATCAGTTCCATAATTTTCTAACAAGCAAGATGGTTCCGCCCAACGTCGCCAGCAATAGCGTCCACAAGCCGATGGCGATTCGCGTGGCCTTTTTGGCGCGGTCAGCTTCCCGCCAACGGACCGGGTGGATGCCCTGCGCCACGAATGTCACCACAGCGGCCAGGTTCACGCAAATCACATTGGTGAGCAAGAATAGCAACGCCCGCAGCGCCAGCACGCCCTCGCCTCCGCCCACGAGCAGCCCAAAGGCCACCAGCGGCGGCAACAAGGCCCTGCAGGTGTTCCCACAACTCCTCCGGCGTGGCAAAGCTCGACACATCAAAGCCGTCAAGGACCAGAATATCTTCCATCCTGGACCGGTCTGGCCGCTGGCGAATGGCGGTATAAATGCGAATGTCCTTTTTCAGGTTTGGCATAGGTTCAACGTTTTCCCTATTCTCTGACTCCCTTCTCGCGCAATTCAAGTTGAATCTGTCCACGCAAGCCGCCTCAGCATCCGTGAAACTACGCGGGTGGAAATTCCCGCCCTGCCGGCGCTGAACTGCGCACGGACATCCCGTGTCAGCGGCACCGATTCTCAAACGACCTCGCGCACCGAGTTCTCGCTGCCGAAAGGATTGGGAACGCGCAAGGTGCACTCTGGGTCGTCTCGCCACTGGCCATCCACCAGGAAACGATACGAGTGCTTGCCTGGCAGCAGCTCCACGGTAGCGTGCCAGTTGCCGTCCGCGCCTTTCTGCATGTTGATGGGTTTTTGCTGCCAATCAGTAAAGTCACCCACCAATTGGACGCTCATCGCTGTGGGTGCGGCAAAAGAAAAGGTTTGTGCCCTTCCTTTCGCTGTCCCGGTTTTTGCATCCTTTGGGTCATTTTTGTTTGCCATATTTTTCCTTTCGATTGCGGCCGCAGGTTGTGCGCCCGTCCGCCATGGTTTCATTTTGGGTTTAGCGGCGTCCCACCAGCACGCCAGCGAGCAATCCCACGCCAAACGCGATGCCAATGGTTTCGTAGGGATGTTCGCGAATTACCGAGTCGGCCCGTTTGACCGCGGCCTTGCCCGAGGCAACACCTTGTTGCTGCAACTGGGTGCAAGTGGCCTTGGCCTGTTCAAGCGCCGCCGTGAGGCGGGTGCGAATCTCCTTGATCTCCTCGCGGGCATCCTGGGCGGTGGCCTTGAGAAGGGCTTCTGTGTCGCTGATAAGCGTCTTGAGATCCAGCAACGCCCGTTCGCGGGCGAGGTGGCCGTAAGCTTGCTCAATTTCTCCAAAGTAGATTTCCATGATTCAACTCTTTCTTTCCCGGACTTTATCCGTGCGACCGCCGAACCGGACCAGGACGGGACGTGACGCCCTGCCCGAACGCGGTCAAAACCCGGATTACCGTAGAGGGAGGCGCATGACGAAATCAATCCCCGTCTCCGGCAATTTAGCGGCGTACCCCCAGCACCAACGAGCAGTCTCATTGCAGTCTGAATCCGGTTTTCGCCGTTGTCCATCTGTATATCCGCCTGCGGCACAAAACCAGAAAATTCCGTTCTGCCTCACGCGCCTGCCCGCCTCCTTGGTTCCTCTGGGCAGAGGGAAAAACGTCCGCGGCTTTTGATAGCTGTCAGGCGACTTTGCCTGTGTTCATTTGCTGCCCGCTGCCATTGCGGCGCTCTTTTACCAACTCCAAGTTGGGCTAAGTCGGTCGGGCTGAACCCATTCGCCACCAAAAGCCGGTCTTGTGG
>JBJKSV010000223.1:0-14433 GCA_046703605.1 Limisphaerales bacterium | reverse complement strand
GGTAAATGAGTTTCCGTCAGCCCGCATGCACGAAAACTGGCATGCGATTTTGCCCGATGGCAAACGCGAACCTATGAATGTTACAACCTTTTCGTTTCCGACGACGGTCCTCTTTGGAGCGGGGGCCTTGGCTGAATTGCCCGCCCGGGCCAAGCGAATCGGGCTGCAACGCCCGCTAGTCGTGACGGACTCCGGCCTGTTGCAGACGGAGGCCTTTCGCTCCCTGGCGAGGACCCTTGGTGAGGCGGACCAGGGCAAGGAGTGGTTTGTGTATTCAGGAGTGCATCCGAATCCAGTAGAGACCGATGTCCGAGAGGCGGCGGCTGCCTTCCGCGCGCGGGAATGCGACGGCGTTATAGCTATCGGCGGCGGCAGCCCGTTGGATGTCGGTAAAGCTGCGCGGTTGCTGGTGAAACGGCCGGAATTGAATTTTGCCCGGTTCTATGATGAATCCGATTGGTCCGGTTTGGCGCCTTTCGTGGCGATTCCGACCACTGCGGGCACCGGCAGCGAGGTTGGCCGAAGCTCGGTCATCACCCTGCACGCCACCAAGCGGAAGGCGGTGCTCTTCCATCCGGAGATGCTGGCCCGCTTCGTCATCCTCGATCCCGAATTAACGGTCGGCCTCCCGCCAAAGCTGACAGCCGCCACCGGCGCCGACGCCCTGACGCACTGCGTCGAGTCCTTCACCTGTCCCGTGTTTCATCCGATGAGCGACGGTATCGCCCTGGAAGGCATTCGGCTCATCGTCGAGGCCCTGCCTCGCGCGTATCGCAACGGAGGCGATATCGACGCTCGCGGCAAGATGCTCGTGGCCGCGGCGATGGGAGCGGTGGCGTTTCAGAAAGACCTCGGTGTGGTCCATTCCCTGGCTCACCCCCTCTCGACCCTCTGCGGCCTGCACCATGGGCTGGCTAACGCCCTCTGCCTGGTGGCCGGCATGAGGTTCTGTGCCGCCCGCAAGCCGGGCATTTACCGGCGCGTGGGCATCGCCTGCGGGTTGGATGTGGTCAATGGCCCGGATGCCGAAGCCGATGATCGGACTATCGCATTCATCGCCCAATTCCTCGCGGGCTTGGGTCTCGATTCGCGGCTGAGCGCTCACGGGGTAAAGTTAGAACAGCTTGACGCTTTGGTTGCCCAGGCCATCGAAGACCCCTGCCACAAGACCAATATCGTCCCGGTTTCCACCCAGGATTTCCGCAACCTCTACCGCGAAGTGCTATGACCCTTCCCTCTCAACTCTTTGTCGATGGCGCCTGGCGCGAGTCCAGGTCGAGTCACAAAACCACTCTCATCAACCCCGCCACTGAGGAAGCGTTTGCCGAAGTCTCCGCCGCCCAAACTGAGGACATCGACAGCGCCGTCCAATCCGCCCAACGGGCCTGGGAAAGCGGCTGGCGCGATGTCTCTCCCGGCAAGCGGAGCGAGATCCTATTCAATGTCGCCCGCCTTCTGAGGGAGGAGTCGCAGCAAATCGCGCAACTCGAGACGATGCAGATTGGCAAACCGATTAGCGATGCGCGGGACGAAGCGGCGTTGGGCGCGCGCGTGTTTGAATTCTACGCCGGTGCGGTCACGGCCTTCTGTGGGCAAACGATTCCCATCGCGCGCGGTGGCTTCGACTTTACCCTGCGCCAGCCGATGGGCGTCGCCGCCTGCATCGTTCCCTGGAATTTTCCCTTTCCTATCGCCTGCTGGAAGGCGGCGCCGGCTTTGGCGGCCGGCAATTGCGTCGTGCTCAAGCCCGCTTCTCTCTCGCCGCTGACGGCGCTGGCGCTGGGCGAAATCGCCCATCGCGCCGGCCTGCCCCCGGGCGTGCTGCAGGTGCTGCCCGGCTCGGGGGCCGCGATTGGCGAGGGCCTTGTAACTCATCCGCTCATCCGCAAAGTCTCGTTTACCGGTTCGACCGATGTGGGCCGGCGGATCATGGAACTGGCCTCGCGCGACATCAAACGCATCTCTCTGGAACTGGGCGGCAAGTCGCCCAACATTATCTTCGCCGACGCCGACTGGAAGCGGGCGGCGGAGACCTCCCCGATGAGCGTGTTCGCCAATACCGGCCAGGACTGCTGCGCCCGCAGCCGGGTCTTCGTGGAGCGAAGCATCTTCGAGCCATTTGTGGAGGCATTTGTCAGTTCGACAAAGAAGCTCGTTGTCGGCGACCCGGCGCGGCCTGAGACGCAGATTGGACCCCTTGTCTCAGGCGGACAGCGGGCCACGGTCGAGGAATTCCTCGCTGACGCCCGCAAGCATGGGACCCAAGTCGCATGCGGCGGCACTCGGCCCCAGGGCAGGGGATATTATCTTGAGCCTGCGGTCCTGCTGGGCGTCGGCAACGAGCAGCGCTGCTGGCGGGACGAAATCTTCGGGCCCGTTGTGTGCATCCGGCCCTTTGAAGACGAGGCCCAAATGTTGCGGGAGGTCAACACCTCGCCTTACGGCCTGAGCGGCTCGCTCTGGACCAACGACCTGCGCCGGGCCTTGCGCGTGGCCCGGGCGGTCGAGAGCGGAGTGTTGAGCATCAATTCGCACAGCAGCGTGCATGTCGAGGCCCCGTTTGGCGGGTTCAAGCAAAGCGGCATCGGGCGGGACCTGGGCATGACTGCCATGGAAGGTTATACCGAACTCAAGAATGTTTATGTCGCCGAAACCTGAAATGACGCTTCAAACGCTCCGGACTCAGGTCCGCTCCGGCGCCATCGACACGGTCATCGTGGCCCTGCCCGACCCCTTTGGCCGGCTCGTGGGCAAACGATTCCGCGCGGAAATCTTCCTCGATTCTGTCCTCAAGCATGGCACACACGGCTGCAATTACCTGCTGACGGTGAACATGGAGATGGACCCCTTGGAGGGCTTTAAGGTGGCGAGCTGGGAGGCGGGCTTCGGCGATTTTGCCCTCCAACCTGACATGCCCACGTTGCGCATCCTTCCCTGGCAGCCCGGCACGGCCTTGGTGTTCAGCGACCACACCAAACCGGATGGGGCGCTGGTCGCCGAGGCCCCGCGCTCGGTGCTACGCGGCCAAATCGATGCCTTGGAAAAGGCCGGCATGACCTGCCTCTGCGCGAGCGAGTTGGAGTTTTACCTCTTTAACCAGACCTATCACGCCGCCCATGTCGCCGGCTATCGCGATTTGCAGCCCTCCAGCGACTACCGCATCGATTATCACCTGATGCAACCCACCCGCGACGAACCCCTCATGCGCGCCATTCGCAATGGGATGACCGCGGCCCGCGTACCGGTCGAGAGCAGCAAAGGCGAGTGGAGCCGCGGCCAGCATGAAATCAACTTCGTCTGCGGCGATCCTCTCGCCATGGCTGACATGCACGTGCTCTTCAAGCAAGGCGTCAAGGAAATGGCCGAGCAGCATGGCAAATCCATCTCTTTCATGGCCAAGTACGCCCCGGGCGAGGCGGGAAACTCCTGCCACATCCATATCAGCCTTTGGAAGGCACGACGCCCCTTGTTTTGGGATGGAGAGGCTCCAAAACCGGCCCGAGGCGCCCCAAGACAGAATGACGCCGCTCATCGCTCAGAGCGAGGCGCTCCCTCGACCCTGTTTCGACAGTTCCTGGGCGGGCTGATGAAGTACTCGCCTGAATTCTGCCTGTTCTTCGCCCCCACCATCAACAGCTACAAACGGTTCCAGCCCGGCAGTTGGGCCCCCACGCGCATGGCCTGGGCCGTGGATAACCGGACCGTTGGCTTTCGCGTTGTGGGTGAAGGCGCCTCCTTTCGAGTCGAGAACCGGATGCCCGGCGCCGACGCCAATCCCTACCTGGCGTTTGCGGCCATGCTGGCGGCCGGGCGAGCCGGTATTGCGGAAAGTCTCGATTGCGGAGAGGAATATCTCGGCAACGCTTATGTGGACAAGGCACTTCCCCGACTCCCCTCAACCTTGCGCGACGCCACCGACCTCTTTGCCAACTCGGCCTTGGCGCGCTCCTCTTTTGGCGATGACGTCGTGGATTTTTATGTCCATCACGCTCGCCTCGAAATTGAAGCCTTCAACAACGCCGTCACGGACTGGGAAAAAACCCGCTATTTCGAGCGCATCTGAAGGTGCATGAAGCGCGCCGGAAAGATCGCAACTGCTCAACTCGAACCGCAGGGCGCATGCTATAACTCACACTTTGGCGACAATCTGCCTCTTAGAAGCCACGAACGCCCCCAATTCCCCGCGACGCGTCAATAAAATACGCGATCGCGTATTTTATTGTCGCGTCCATGCGCGAGTCCAGCCCAAGTCTATCGCCAAAATGTCAGCTATAAGAGCGCGGATGCCCCCGTCTGCGTTTTCAGAAAGCCGCGGCCGCGCACGAAGGCGTCCGCGCTCCTTCCCCGCCTGGGCGGCCACGCCAAATCACGCCCGGACTCCCGCCATCACTTGGCCGGAATCCAGAGGCGCTTCCCCCTCGGCTGGCCCGACTTTCTCGAAATCGCCTCGGAGCATCTTCAAAGCGTATCGTTCCTGCTCGATTTCAAACCGCGTGCGCACTCCCCACTTGCGCAAGACGTGGACGGGCGGACACCAACCTTGAATCGCGTGTTGGAGCAGAAAGCCGGAAACCGCCAGCGGCAGGACCATCCATCTGCGGCTGGAAGTAATGCTCAAAACAAGTCCCAAAAGCCCCAATGACGCGGCATTGGCCTCGAGGACCCGCTCGATGTCCCATTCGGCGTCCAGTTCTTCGATCCGCTCGGAGATAGCTTGCTTCTCCTGCGTGGCAAAGTACCGAATGCGCCGTTCCATATCACTATCAATCTTCCGGTTAATCTCCGGATACGTGTTTGTTCGAACCCGATCTTCTCTTGTATTCATTGGAAAAACCTGTATTGCCCGTTTGCGTCGCACTGAGGGGAGAGGGGGTGCCCCACCCCCGAGCTCCTTGGCTTGCTCAAACAGTTATCACCACTCCCTCACCCTCTTGGCGATCGCTCTGACAGCGACCGGAACAACAACCTGCTTCATCCTAATCCCAAGACCCACAGGAAGATACTGGGGTTTCCACCCACTGAGGCCCGTCTCAATGTCGATTCTCCGCTTCGAGGGGGGGGTGCGGCCTGGACGGGGAGGGCATCCAGCGCCAGATGTTGCGGCGCGAACTGCGCCGCCATGGCTGTCCCGGCAAATCCGGGACGGTGATGCGGGCGCACTCTGATGGCCCCCCTAACAGAAGAATTGCGTGGCGCATCACCCCTGGCGGGGCGTATATTACCGCCTGGACAAAAAGATGAAAAAGCTGGCAATTGCTCTGATTGCGGTGCTGACCCTGAGCAGCAGCGCCGTCGCGGGCCTGCATGGCGGCGTGGGATTTCGCTTTGGAGGAGGCCATTACCGGCATTGGCAGGGCGGCGGCAGGTTTTGGGCGCCATTCGGTTTGGGTCTCGGTTTAGGTGCGCTGCTTAGCTGGCCGCTTTATTATGGGCCGGACTATTATTGCGCTCCGGGCTACGACTTCTGGTACGCGTCGCCCTATCCGGCTTACAGTTACGTCCCAGCGCCGCCCGCCTCTCTATACCGTCCGCCTGCGGTCCACTATAGCGCCACGGTCCCTATCCCCGACCCTCCAAAGCCGGCGCCGCAAGCCTCGGCCACCACCGCCTGGGTTCCAGCCGATAGGGGGGCTGGGAAATGGGTCCCCGACCCGGCTCCATACTCTTACACGCCTGGAGCGGCGAAACCATCAGCCCAGGCGCCATTCTCAGAGACGCCTTGTGTCGTCACCATCACTCACTCGGCTGGAGGTGTGCCTATCTACATTGTCGGGCGCTGAGGCGGATTTTGGTGTCCTCGCCGGGTGAGCCATGCGCGGTGGTTTCCTGCGCCTGGAGGTTCCCTCATCGACAGATCCTTTCCTGGAGGATGCGATTCAGACCCTCCAACTTGCCGCTTGTTTCAGGCCCAGTCCCCTGAGTAGTCTCCCCCCTTTACGACGGATTACCGCTCCGGATGACGCCAACACTCCTGATCGTGGATGACGAGAAGACGACGCGCGAGGGCCTTCGCGAGGCCCTGGAGGAGCGCTTTGACGTGTACCTGGCCGAGGATGCCAAAAGCGCCATGCAATTGATTGAGCAGGAGCATTTCGATGTGCTATTGACCGACTTCAGGCTGCCGAGCGAAGACGGAATGAAGCTCATCGCGCGGGCAAAGTCACTCTCCAAGCCTCCCATTTGCATTCTCATGACGGCCTACGGCTCCGAGGAACTCGCCGTCGAGGCCATGAAACACGGCGCTGACGACTACATCCCCAAAGGCCGGATGCAGATCGACGAGCTGGAGATGCGCATCGCCCGGGCCTTGCGCCAGCGCAACCTTGAGACCGAGAATGTCTCTCTGCACCAGCAACTGGACTCGAAGTTCGGCATGGAGAATGTCATCGGCGATTCCCCGGCGATGCAGGAGGTCTTCGACGTTATCCGCCAGGTTGCTCCTACCCGCGCCACCGTCCTCCTCCAAGGCGAGAGCGGCACAGGCAAGGAACTGATTGCCAAAGTCATCCATCAGCTCAGCCCCAGAGCCGCCCAACCGATGGTCACCGTCCATGCCGCCGCCCTGGCGCCGAGCCTGCTGGAAAGCGAGCTTTTCGGCCACGAAAAGGGCGCCTTTACCGGCGCTCATGAGCGGCGCATCGGGCGGTTCGAACAAGCCCAGGGCAGCACGTTATTCTTGGATGAGATTGGCGAAATCGACCAGACCATTCAGGTTAAGCTGCTTCGGTTCCTGGGCGAGCGCACCTTCGAGCGGGTTGGCTCAAACAAGACTCTCGTCGCCGACGTGCGGCTCATCGCCGCTACCAATAAGAATCTCGAGGAACTGGTCAAGGCCGGGGCATTCCGAGAGGACCTGTTCTACCGCCTCAAAATCGTAGAGATCTGGTTGCCCCCGCTCCGCGCCCGCATCGAGGACGTTCCGAAAATGGCCGGCAATTTCTTGAACGAATTCGCCCAGGAGAATGACAAACCTGTCACTGGCTTTACGACTGAGGCCATAGATTTGCTGCTCGCTTATTCCTGGCCCGGTAACGTGCGTGAGTTGCGCGCCGCCATCGAGCACGCGGTCGTGCTCTGCAAAGGCGAGCGGATTTCGCCCCCTGACCTGCCCGCTGCCCTACGGAACACCTCGCCCCAGCTCAGCCCTCCCTCCAACTCGCCGCAACAAGGACTGACGGTGAAGGAGGCTGAAAAGCAGCTCATTATTCGCGCCTTGCACGAGACAGGCGGCAACCGCTCCGAAGCGGCCCGGAAGCTCGGCATGAGCCGGCGTAACCTCCACCGAAAAATCCTTACCTACCACCTCCAGGAACTTTAACTATGCCCTTCGTACAGGATCTGATCCATAAACTCGAACTCGGCGGCGGCATGCGCTACGTCCGCATTGCCCTGAGCGTGCTAGCGCTGCTGACCCTTATCTTCGCTTACAACTTTCGCGCCTTCCGGAACATGTCCACCCAAGAGGCAATGGATTCGGCTCAACTGGGCCGGAACATCGCCCAAGGCAAGGGCTTTACCACCCAGTTCATCCGGCCCTTCAGCATCTATCTCCTTCGCAAGCACAACGAGCAGGCCGCTGCCGGGGCAAAGACGGTCTCCGCCGATCCGGGTCGGCTCACCAAGTTGCACCCCGACCTTGCCAATCCCCCCGCTTATCCTCTGCTGCTTGCCGCCCTGATGAAGGTGGTTCCCTTCAACTATTCGATATCCAAGGCAGGCCGGTTTTGGGGCGCCGGCAATGCCTTCGAGTGGTATGAGCCGGATTTCTTGATTGCCATCTTCAACGAGCTCCTGTTCGTTGGCGTCGTCATTCTGGTGTTTCTGTTGGCTCGGCGCTTATTTGACCGTGGCGTGGCCTGGCTCTCGGCCATTCTTCTCCTGGGCAGCGAGCTGTTTTGGCGGTTCAGTGTGTCCGGACTCTCGACCATGCTGTTGACGTTGATCTTCACAGGACTAGTCTGGTGCCTGGTCCTTCTCGAGCAGGAATTGCGTGAACCCAAAAAGGGGCAGACCTATCAGTTCGTTATGGCCGGGGTGGTTGGCGCCATGGTCGGCATGGGCGCTATGACTCGGTATTCCTTCGGCTGGCTCATCCTCCCGGTGGTCGGGTTTCTGGCCGCTTTTGCCGAACGTCGTCGCGCCCTGACCTGCCTGGTGGTGCTTGCGGTCTTTGCCGGCACCATAACGCCCTGGATAACCAGAAACTACGCGGTGAGCGGCACGCCCTTTGGCACGGCTGGTTACGCCCTGAT
The DNA here is from genome assembly GCA_046703605.1 of Limisphaerales bacterium. Classification (GTDB taxonomy): domain Bacteria; phylum Verrucomicrobiota; class Verrucomicrobiia; order Limisphaerales; family UBA8199; genus JAJYHY01. The sequence continues at coordinate 6,181 of JBJKSV010000223.1, read as the reverse complement.
GGAAGACACCTTTGTCTATCCCGCAAATAAACTCGAACGCTCGCTTCACCCGGATTTAACCCAGCCAGTCCTGGCCGCGTTCTGGAACAAGCTTAATACGAATCTGCGCGAAATCCTGGAAGACGAACTGCCCAAGCTCGGCGGTTCCTGGGTGTCGGCCTTCTTTCTGGTCGGGTTGATGGTTGGTTTCCGCAATGCTACGATCAGCCGGCTCCGGTATTTCCTGCTGGGCAGCCTGCTCGTGTTGATGGTGGCCGAGGCCCTGGGGCGCACACAGCTCTGGACCGACTCGCCTGTGGTCAATTCCGAGAACCTCCTCATTGTCTTGATGCCGCTGGTGATGATCTATGGCGTCGCCCTGTTTTTCCTTTTGCTGGATCAAATCGTGCTGCCCGCTTTGGAACTGCGTTACGCCGTTATTGCCCTGTTCGGGGCAGTCGTGTGTCTGCCCATGATCTTTGTCTTTTTGCCGCCTCGCACCCGTCCGCTGGCCTATCCGCCCTATTATCCGCCCTACATTCAGTACCTCGCCAACCTGATGAAACCCCAGGAACTGACTATGAGCGATATCCCCTGGGCCATGGCCTGGTACGGCGATCGCCCCTGCTTATGGCTTACCCTTTATGCAACCCCCAATCCGAGGCAGCCTGATGTCCAGGAAGATTTCACCACCATCAATGATTGGCAGAAACCGATCTCCGCCCTCTATCTTACCGAACTGACCTTGGATGGCCGGCTCTATTCGGACTTGCTCGGCTCCGGTGACTATGGCTGGGGCAACCTCGTCCTCCAAATCCTCTACCAGAAATCCGTGCCCGCCAATTTTCCTCTGAGCAAGTCGATGCCCAGCCCTCTCCCCCGACAGCTCTTCCTCTCCGACTGGGAACGCTGGCGCAAGTCGCCGGGAACCTGAGAAGCCCCCGCAAGAAAAGTCGATCATTTGGCAATTCAAGCGCAGCCCTAACCGACCAGGTTATCTAACTTGTTGGCGGGAATGAATGAGAAGTCCTGGGCAAATGCCCCTCCTCCGACATTCCGTTGCCAGCATTATGATTGCGACGCTTTCAAACAGGAAATCGAATCCGCTGCCGCGCATTCTTGAACATGCCAGCGGCGACAAACGCTTCAAGATCCTTGAGGCTCACATGAAGAAGCACCTCTATAAGCAGGAGGCGCTGATCGAAGTGCTCCATAAGGCCCAGGAGCTGTTCGGCTATCTCGAAGACGACCTGCTGCTCTTCGTCGCCTACAAGCTCAAGCTGCCCGCCAGCCGTGTCTATGGCGTCGCCACCTTCTACCACTTTTTCACCCTCAAACCTCAAGGCCGGCACACCTGCGTCGTGTGCATGGGAACCGCCTGCTATGTCCGCGGCGCCGATAAGGTCTTGGCCGCCGTCGAGAACGAGGCGGGCCTCAAGGCAGGGGAGACCACCCCGGACAAGGAGCTTTCCGTCATGACGGCCCGGTGTATCGGGGCCTGCGGCATCGCGCCGGCGGTGGTTTATGACGGCACGGTGACACCCCGCCAAACACCCGAATCGGCCCTGGAACGTATCAAGGAGTGGATTGGCCATGATCATTGACGAGTTGAATGAAATCGCCCAGCAGGAACGCGCCTCTCGCAAGAAGCACGTCATCCGCTGCTGCGTGGCCGCCGGTTGCATCTCCTCAAACTCCAAAGGAGTTAAGGAGAGCCTCGAGCGTGCTGTCAAAGAAGCCGGCCTGGAGGACCAGGTCGAGGTCCGTGGGGTGGGCTGCATGAGACTCTGCTGCCAGGGACCATTGGTTCAGGTCGATTCCGATGAACCCGGCGCCACGGTCCAGGTCCAAGGCCCCACTTCAGGCCCCCTTTACCTCAAAGTGACGCCCGAAGACGCTCCCTCCTTGGTGGCAACGCTTAACGGCGGCACAACTCCGGTCCAACGCGGCAACCCTCAAGACCCATTCTTTACCGAGCAGAAATCCATCGTCCTGGCCAACAGCGGCTACATCGATCCGGAACGTATCGAGTCCTATATCGCTGCTGAAGGCTACCAGGCCCTGCACGATGTCCTCCGCGAAACCACCCCCAAAGAGGTTGTCGATATCCTCATTCAAAGCGGGCTTCGCGGGCGAGGCGGCGCCGGCTACCCGACCGGCCTGAAATGGGCTACTGTCGCCAAGACCGCCAGCCAGCAGAAGTATGTGATATGCAATGCGGACGAAGGTGACCCCGGGGCATTCATGGACCGCAGTGTGCTGGAGAGCGATCCGCACAGTGTTTTGGAAGGCATGGCCATCGCCGCTTATGCCGTTGGCGCCAGCCAGGGCTTCATTTACGTGCGCGCGGAGTATCCGCTGGCCATCAGCCGCCTCCAAACCGCCATCCGCCAGGCCAAACAGTTAGGGCTGTTGGGCAGCGGCATTTTCGAATCCCCGTTCAGCTTCAATATCGACCTGCGCATTGGGGCCGGCGCCTTTGTCTGCGGCGAGGAGACCGCCCTCATGGCCTCGGTCGAAGGCAAGCGCGGCGCGCCCCGGCCACGCCCTCCATTTCCCGCCGAGAGCGGTCTCTGGAGTTGCCCAACGCTCATCAACAACGTGGAAACCTTCGCCAACGTGGCGCCCATCCTTCGCAAAGGCGCCGATTGGTTTAACACCATTGGAACCGAGAAGAGCAAGGGCACAAAAGTCTTCGCCCTGGCCGGCAAGATTACCAATACCGGCCTCATCGAAGTTCCCATGGGCACCAGTCTGAGGAAGATCGTCGAAGTGATGGGAGGCGGAGCACCCTCCGGAGCAAGAATCAAGGCCGTCCAGACCGGCGGCCCCTCCGGTGGTTGCATCCCGGCCAATGCCCTCGATACGCCGGTCGATTACGAGTCTCTGACCCGCCTCGGCTCCATCATGGGCTCCGGCGGCATGATCGTTATGGACGAGACCACACGCATGGTCGATGTCGCCCGGTTTTTCATGGAATTCTGCATGGATGAATCCTGCGGCAAATGCATTCCCTGCCGGGCGGGCACCGTCCAGATGCACTATCTCCTGACTAAGATTCTCAGCGGCAAAGCCACCCGGCGCGACATCGAACGTCTGGAAGAGCTCTGCGACCTGGTGAGAAATACCAGCCTCTGTGGGCTGGGTCAGACTGCGCCCAACCCTGTCTTGAGCACGTTGCGGTTCTTCCCTGAGGAATACACGAGTTTGCTCGCCCCGGACACGGGAGCGTCCCGCCCGGCGGCTGAACCGGTGCTGAAATGAGAGGTCGTATCTATGGCAGCAAAAACACTAACCATTGATGGAAAACTAATCAGCGCCGAGGAGAGCGCCACCATTCTGGACGCCGCCACCGACGCCGCCATCCAGATCCCGACCCTTTGCCACCTGGACGGCGTTTATGACATCGGCGCCTGCCGGCTCTGCCTCGTCGAGGTGGAAGGCGTGGCCAAGTTGCTTCCCGCCTGCACGACCAAGGTCCGAGAGGGCATGGTGGTTCACACCGACAGCGAGCGGCTCCGAAAATACCGGCGGTTGACGCTTGAACTGCTCTTCGCGGAGCGGAATCATGTCTGCGCCGTTTGCGTGGCCAACGGCCATTGCGAACTCCAAACCCTGGCCTATGGCCTCGGCATGGACCACGTCCGCTACGAATACCGCTTCCCGAAATTTGGCGTCGATAACACCCATCCCCTCTACGGGATGGACCACAACCGGTGCATCTTGTGCAACCGTTGCGTCCGAGTCTGCTGGCATATCGAAGGCGCCGGCACCATGAATGTGTCAGGCCGGGGCGCTCGCGCCCGCGTCATTACCGACCTCTGCCAGCCTTGGGGCGCATCGGAATCCTGCACCCGGTGCGGCAAGTGTGTGATGGCCTGTCCCACCGGCGCTTTGTTCTACAAGGGAGCCACGGTTTCAGAGATGGAGCGCGACCGCACCAAACTCGAATTCATCGTCACCGCGCGCGAGAAAAAGCAATGGATTGCCTAGAAGGACTGAATATGGAAACCGAAACGCCAATCGCCGCTTCGCCCCGGCTCCGCATTGCCACCGCCTGGCTCGGTGGCTGTTCGGGCTGTCACATGTCCTTTCTCGACCTGGACGAGTTCCTAATCGAGTTGGCCGGCAAGATCGATCTTGTCTATAGCCCCGTCATCGACGTCAAAGAATACCCTCAGAATGTCGATGTCTGCCTCATTGAGGGAGCCGTCTGCAATGAAGACAACCTTGAAATCCTCCGTAAAATTCGGCAGCGGACGCGCTTGCTCGTGGCCTTTGGCGATTGCGCGGTGACCGGCAACGTGCCGGCTATTCGAAACCAACTCGGCGCCGGCAACGTGGAGAATGTGTTGCAGTGGGCTTACGTCGAAAGCGCCCAGTCCAATCCGGGCGTTCCCAAAGAACCCGGCATCGTCCCCGCCCTTCTGGAGCGCGTCATGCCCGTCCATGAGGCGGTTCAGATCGACTACTTTCTCCCCGGCTGCCCGCCTCCGGCCGAGCACATCAAAACAGTGCTGACTCAAGTGCTCGAAGGCAAGCCTCCCAAACTCGAGGGCCTCCAACTGAAGTTCGGATAATGTCTTTCGCCATGTCTAAACGCATACTCATCGATCCCGTGACCCGTATCGAGGGCCACGCCAAGATCAGCATCTACCTGGACGACGACGGCAACGTTTCCGACGCCGAGTTCCATGTCGTCGAATTCCGCGGCTTCGAAAAATTCTGCGAGGGCCGGCCCTACCCCGAAATGCCCGGCATCACCCAGCGCATCTGCGGCATCTGCCCGGTGAGCCATCTGCTGGCCTCGGCCAAGGCAGGCGACGCCATCATGGCCGTCAACATCCCTCCCGCCGCGGAGAAGCTGCGCCGCTTGATGAACCTGGGCCAAATCATTCAAAGTCACGCCCTGAGCTTCTTCCATCTCAGCGCCCCGGATTTCCTCCTGGGCTGGGATGCTTCTCCCGCCAGCCGCAATGTGTTCGGCCTCATCTCTTCTCAGGCCGATCTGGCCCGCTCCGGCATCCGCCTGCGCCAATTCGGCCAGGAGATCATCGAAACCCTTGGCGGGAAAAAGATCCACCCTCCCTGGGCCGTGCCCGGCGGCGCTCGCAATCCGCTGACCGAGCCAGGCCGGGAGCGCATCCGCGGCCGCCTCCCGGAAGCCTACGCGACCACCAAGGCCGCCTTCGACCTCTTCACCAAGACACTGGAAACGCACAAGCGCGAAATTCAGATCTTTGGCAATTTCCCCTCCCTGTTCATGGGCCTGGTCGAGCCGGACGGCACCTGGGAGCACCATGGCGGCAAACTCCGCTTCGTCGATAGCAGCGGCAGCATCATCGCCGACCAGCTCGATCCCCAAAAATATTACGAGTACATCGGCGAATCGGTCCAGCCCGCATCCTATCTCAAATCGCCCTACTACCTCCCGCTCGGATTCCCCGAAGGCATGTACCGCGTCGGCCCGCTCGCCCGGCTCAACGTCGCCGAACAAATGGGCACCCCTAAAGCCGACGTCGAACTGAAGAAGTTCAAGAAATTCGGACGCAAGGGCGCCGTAACCTCCGCCTTCCTCTATCATTACGCGCGGCTCATCGAAATCCTCACCTCCATCGAGCGGGTCGAGGCCATGCTTGACGACCCGGAACTTCTCAGCGAGGACCTTCGCGCCGACGCCGGCATCAACAGCCTCCGCGGCATCGGCGTGAGCGAGGCCCCCCGCGGCACCCTCTTCCACGATTACACCGTGGACCGCCAGGGCCTGCTGCGCAAAGTCAACCTCATCGTCGCCACGGGCCAGAACAACCTCGCCATGAACCGCACCGTCGCCCAAATCGCCCGGCACTATGTCCGAGGCGAAAATATCCCCGAGCCGACTCTCAACCGTATCGAGCACGGCATCCGCTGCTACGACCCCTGCCTGAGTTGTTCCACCCATGCACTGGGCAAGATGCCTCTGCTTATCCGGCTCGTCGGCCCAGATGGGCGCGTCGCCAGGGAAGTCATCCGCGGATAGACCCGCGACGCCGCCTCTGCCATCACCTTCGGGAGCCGAACTACAAAGCCATTTTATCCATTGACAATTCTACCGCGCGCAATAGGCTGTTGCTTTCGACCGAAGAGGCGGTTCGGCCATGAAGACCAAGCCGGCCTGTCGGTTCTATGGAGAGGAAGTGAGTGAATTTTGACGGAGATTAAC
>JBJKSV010000222.1:0-2978 GCA_046703605.1 Limisphaerales bacterium | reverse complement strand
CCCCTATACCACCAATCCCGTTCTCCCGTCATTGCCAGTCTATCAACCCGGGCGCCCCATCGAGGAGGTTGCCCGCGAGCTTGGGCTTTCGGCCACCAACATCATCAAGCTGGCATCGAATGAAAATCCTCTTGGCCCCTCCAAGCTAGCGCTTGCCGCCATGCGACGGGCGCTGGCCAAAGTCAACTTCTATCCGGATGGCAGCGCCTTCTACCTCAAGCAAAAGCTCGCTTCCAAGCTTGGCATGGCCTCCGACAATCTCGTCCTGGGCAACGGCTCCAACGAGATCCTCGAACTCATCGGCCACGCCCTCATCTGCCCCTCAACTGAAGTCGTTGTCTCCCAATACTGTTTTGCGGTGTATCCCATCGTCACGGCCCTGTTCGGCGCCCGTTTGGTGACCGTCCCCGCCAAAAACTATGGACACGACCTCGACGCCATGCTCTCCGCGGTCACGCCGCGGACGCGCGTCATCTTTGCCGCCAACCCGAACAACCCCACCGGCACGTCCGTCTCTCCCGAAGCGCTGGCTGAATTCGTCCGCGCCGTGCCCCAGAATGTCCTTCTCGCCTTGGATGAGGCCTACTTCGAATTCCTCGACCAGCCGCTCGGCCTCCTTCCCGAAATTCAGGGCGGCAGAAGGAACCTGCTGCTCATGCGCACCTTCTCCAAAATCTACGGCCTGGCCGGCCTGCGCCTGGGATATGGCATCGGCCATGCCGACCTCATCGCCGAGTTGGAGAAGATTCGCCAACCCTTCAACATCAACGCCGTTGCCCAGGCCGGCGCCCTGGCCGCTCTGGATGATGCCGCCCACGTCGAAAAAACCCGCCGCACCAACGCCGCTGGACTCAAGCGCTTCGCCAGCGCCTTCCGCCGGCTTGGCCTCGAATATGTCCCTTCCTCCGCGAACTTCGTCCTGGTGAAAGTGGGCGACGGCCAGGGCGTCTTCAAAGGCCTCCAAAAGCTGGGCGTTATCGTCCGGCCAATGGGCGGTTACGATTTGCCCGAATGGGTGCGCATCTCCGTCGGTACTCCCAGCCAAAATCGCCGCTGCCTGGATGCCCTCCGCCAGGTGCTTGCGCGAGAGGGGGACCTCGGCGCTGCAACTGCTTGAGCGGTTGGGTTGGTCAAGCAAGTTAGAGCGCCCGGGAAGGAGCATGGTTTGCTGCCCAAAGGCCACCCGGTAGAGGTCCAACTGGCGCGCCAGCTTCGGGAGCAAACCACCCTGAGCCTGAGGCGGGATGCCAGCCGGTTGCACAGAGACAGTGGGACTAATCTGCCGAACCTGCTGGGTGCGCCGGCAAGGGTATCAGCCTCATGCCAAAACACACTGCCGCTGTTTCAATAGTGAGACCTTGCATGGCGTTTTCTTTGTCGATCCCGTCCCAATGAGTTTGAGTGAAATCGCGGGCCGGGTTAGAAACCAACTCACATCGTCGGCCGCTTTGGTTTGATAGGCGTGATTCCAATGGTCTTTGCAATTCACGGTGGCGCCAGGTTCCTCATTGTCGTCGGTCAGGGCCCGCTCTCGGGGTTTGCCGGCACTTCGCAGCCGCAACCAGGACCGCAGACTTCGTTTGCCGGCTCCGCGTGGGTTCGGCTCGGACGCCAAATCCACCAATAATAGGAAAACGCCACCATCACCGTGGTCCGGCCTTTCACGCGCACTTTCTCCTTCACTTTCGGCGCCGTTCCTTTCCAACTGACGGAAATTTTGGTCGGCTCATCCGTGGCCAGGCAGTTGAAGCCTTCGTTCTGATATTCCTTCATGTCCACCAGGACGAAGCCCTTGCCCGGATTCACAATGCCGACCACGCCCCTCAGCGCCAGTTGCCCAAGGTGGGCTGAGGGATGGGCAGCCACGTCCCGCACGGCTGGCGACGGCAGCTTCCACGAAGGCGCATTGGTGGATTGCGCGAATGTGGTGAAGAACGGCGCTGCAAACGCAAATGTCAGGCTGATGATGGTAATGGATTTCTTCATGGCTTTGTTTCTCCGCAATTTGCGCCACAACCACAGGCTGACGGCTTGGTTAAATGTTCGTTCACGGTTTGCAGTTCTGGCGCTGCATCTTGAATGTATGACCCGCCGCTTGACAGCGCCCGTTCCGCGCGAGCCAGTTCCTTGCCCAGATACGCGGAAAGTGGTCATTTCGCGATCGGTTTGTCGGGCAAGGCGCGAAAAGCCCCCTCGCGGGCAAAGTGATTTCGTACGGCGTTTCTAGCGCGGAGGTATCCTCGGCGGGAACAACGCGGCGTGCCGGGTCGCGTCGGGGCGGTGTCACACGGCGTGTTGACTCACGGCAAGATGTTACCGAAGGGTGAGGCCGAAAGGACGCGCCTCGCCAACATTTGGGCTTGCAAAAAATTCATTTGGAGCCGATAATTAGCCGATATGAAGACTTTAACAATTACGGACGCAAAGAAAAACCTTGGCCGTTGGCTTCAGGCTGCCGCCCTGGGAGAGGACATCGGCATCGTTTCCGGCGCGGATGTGATTGCGCTCCGAAAGGTGGAAGTGGAGTCCACCGACTACGCCTGGCGGGAGTATGGCGTGACGGCCGGGGAGGTGGCCGGCTACGAGCGGGCGGCGGTGGCCGAGCATGAGCGGTTGAAAAAGGCGGGCAAGCTGGAGTATCTCACCACAGAAAAGCTCCGACAAAAGCGTGAGAAAACCGCTCGTCATTAAGCCGCCGGTTTTTGAGCGTCTTTCGGCACTGCCGAAGGCCGGCCGGGACGAGTGCTGGGATGCCCTGCTGCAACTGGCTGAGACATTCGGCCAGCCGCACGTCCACAGCGGCGTTGGCATCCGCAAGTTGAGCCGCTGGCTGTTCGAGTGCCGGGGCAACCGCGACCTGCGATTTCTGTTCCTCAATCTGGAGGACTGCCTGGAAGTTCGCTTCCTCGGAAACCACGATGAAATCCGCCAGGAGATCACGAGTGGCAAATACGGTTGATATTTCAGCGCAACAACAG
>JBJKSV010000221.1:0-4615 GCA_046703605.1 Limisphaerales bacterium | reverse complement strand
GTCCAGCGCATAGTGCAGATAGATGTTTGCCAGCACGGGGAGTCCTGATGCCCCCTGTGGTGTGCCCGTCTCGGGATGGATGACTTTCCCATCCTCCTCCAGTATCCCCGCCCGCACCCATTTGCGGATGAGGCCCCGAAAGGCTCCATCAGCGATTCGCCGCCCCAGCATCCGCTCTAAAAACCCTTTGATGTCAGCCTCGGTCACAAAGTGGCAGCCGCCGATTCTCACCTGTGCCAACCGATACCACACTGATTCCAACCGATTCCAACCGCTTCCAACCGATTTCAATTGCAATTCGCTCTTGTCATTCGGCGCGCCGGTGCTAGGCTTTACGGCCTTTTATGAGAGAGAAAATACATCCGAAATACATAGATTCGGAAATTCGGTGCGCCTGCGGCAATGTGATTAAGACCCGCTCGACCAAGCCGGTCATCATTGTGGGTATCTGCAACGCCTGCCACCCGTTCTATACGGGTCAGCAAAAGTTCGTCGATACCGCCGGGCGCGTCGATAAGTTCGAGCAGCGCATGGCCAAGACCAAAGCGGTGCAGGCCGCGGTAGCCGCCAAGAGGAGGAAGCGGTAAGGCTCAGTTGCTTATCCGCCCGCGACCTCGGCAATGGAGTTTTAGACTTTCGAGTTGTGATGGCCGCTCGGGCTCCCCGCTCTGCCGTCTCTATGCTCAAGGGCAGTCGAAAGTCGAAAATGCGAAACGGCTGGGGGGCCGTCGGGCGGATTCTATCCGGCCAGCATGGATCTTCGGCCTCAGATTGAGAAGTTCTCCCGTCGTTACGCGGAGCTTGAAGCCGTCCTGAGCGATGCCCGGGCGTTCGAGAACCCGCAACGGGCGCAGGAACTCTCCAGAGAATACGCCCGGCTCAGGGAACTGGTGAGCGCGGGCCAGGCCTATCTCAAGACCGTGGCCGAATTGGGCGAGAACCGCGCCCTGGCCAAAAGCGAGCCGGAAGGCTCGGAGTTGGGTCTGATGGCCAAAGAAGAGGTGGGCCGGCTGGAAGCTGAGGAAAAGCGGCTGGAACGAGACATCCGCCAGGGGATCCTGCCGCCAGACCCGGCGGATTCGCGCAACACCATCGTCGAGATTCGGGCGGGGGCTGGAGGCCAGGAATCCGCGCTGTTCGCCGCGGACCTATTCCGGATGTACACCCGTTACGCCGAGGCGCGGGGATGGAAGTGGGAGAACCTGGATTCGAGCGCCTCCGATCTGGGCGGCTACAAAGAGGTGATCTTTGAGATCACCGGCGCCGATGTCTATAAGCGGTTGAAGTACGAGAGCGGGGTGCATCGGGTCCAGCGCGTGCCGGCAACCGAGGCCCAGGGCCGCATCCATACCAGCACCTGCACCGTCGCCGTCTTGCCCGAGGCGCAGGAAGTGGATGTGGACATCAAGCCCGAAGAGTTGGAGATTTCGGTTTGCCGCGCCTCCGGCCCCGGCGGACAAGGCGTCAATACGACCGATTCGGCCGTCCAGGTGCTGCACAAGCCCTCCGGCCTCATCGTGCGGTGCGCCGACCAACGCTCCCAGCAAAAGAACAAGGCCCGGGCGCTGACGGTCCTCCGTTCCCGTTTGATGGAACGCAAGGTGGCCGAGGAGAACGCCAAGTACGCCGCCCAACGCAAGGCGCAAGTCGGCACCGGCGAACGCAACGAACGCATTCGCACCTACAACTTTCCCCAAAACCGCGTGACCGACCACCGCATCGAGCTGACCCTCTACAATCTGCCCACCGTCATTGATGGCGACATCGATCCCATCATCGAACCGCTCATTGCCCATGACCTGGAGGAAAAGCTGGCGGCGCTCACGCCTTAAACCGCAGTTCAGAAGCAGCCAGGCGTGAAATATGAGACGTGAAACGTGAATGCGACGAATGTCGGACTATTTGTGAACCAAGGTCCAAGGTGCTTGAAGCCGGTTGGTGCGAGTGACGCACAGACCGATAACACCCATCGCCCACAAGGCATCATCTTCGATTGTGACGGCACGCTGGTGGACACAATGCCCTTGCACTGGCGGGCTTGGCGCACCATCGCCGCCAGGCACAAATTTTACTTCCCGGAGGAACGGTTCTATTCGCTGGGAGGCGTGCCCTCGCGAGACATCCTAAAACAACTGAGCATCGAACAAGGCCTGGCTCTGGACGCGCTGGCCATTGCCCGGGAAAAGGAAGCGGAGTATCTCCCGCTCATTGCTCAAGTGGAACCGGTCAACGCTGTGGTCGCGGTAGCGCGCCGGTATTATGGAAAGGTCCCTTTAGCGGTTGCCTCCGGCGGCATGCGCCGGATTATCGAAGAGGTACTTGGACGGCTGAACCTCCTGCAACTCTTCCAGACCATCGTCACCAGCGAGGACGTAGCGAACCAGAAGCCGGCGCCGGACATCTTCCTGGAAGCGGCCAGGCGGATCGGTGTGGCGCCGCAGTTCTGCAGGGCCTACGAGGATACCGACCTGGGACTGCAAGCCATCCGCGCCGCGGGGATGGAGGCCGTCGATGTAAGGGAAATGGTCAAGACCTCACTATCTCCAGCGGCCGATGCTCCGAGTGCGGAACGCGCCTCTTCCACACATACCGGAACATAACCACCCGCAACGCCGCCGTCAGGGGGATGGCAAGGATGCCGCCCAGCAGACCGCCCAGCAAGGTCGTGCCGGCCATAACCGCCACGATGATGGACACCGGGTGCAGCCCCACCCTGTCGCCCATGATCTTCGGCGAGATGACCGTCCCTTCCAGGCTCTGCACAACGGCAACCACGCTCAGCACCAGGAGCGGGTGCAGCCAATCCCCCTACTGCACCAGGGCGATAACCAGGGCCGAACAACAAACGACAATGGCGCCGATAAAGGGGATGATGGTCAGCACTGCCGCCGCCGCCCCGATGAGGAGGGCGTAGGGCAAGCCGATCAGCAGGAACCCCAGGCTGTAGAGAATACCGTCGCTGATGGCCACCAGGACCTGGCCTCGGAAAAAGGCAATGAGATAGTTGTTGATGGAGTTCAGCACAAATACCAATTCCTCCTTAAAGCTGGAATCGGACACGGGCAAATAATCCATCCAGTGAGAAGCGATTCCACGCTTCTCAAGCAGGAAATAAAAGGTATAGACCGGGACCAGCGCCAGCCCCGCCAGCACGCCCAACCAGGAGGCGACCTTGCCGACCTGGCCAAAGAGCCACTTGGCAATTAAGGGAAGGGTGTTGCTCAACCAATCCGTCGCGGCCTGGATGTCTTGCGGGCTGAGCGTCGGCCCCAGCACCGGCGGCGCGTTGGTGTCAGCCGAGGGAGAAGGTGCGTTGGTGTGCGCAGAGATTGACGTGGACGGCGCATTGGTGGCGCCAATGCCCTCGGCTCTCTGGAGCAGCACACGCAGCTTCTCCATCGCGTTATGAAGCACAGGAGCCGGTTCGGTGGCCCAGGTCGAGATCTTGTTTTGCAGCTTGGTGGCGTAATCTCCTCTATGAGCAATCAGTTGGCGGGTTTCGTTGACCAGTTGGGGCACGATGGCGCCGAACAACCCACCCACAATGACCAGGGCCAGCGCAAAAACGCACACGATCGCCGGCGTCCGTTGCCACCCTTTCTTCTCGAAGAAATCCACCACGGGGTCCAGCAGGTAGGCTATCGCGCCCGCGACCGCCAGAGGCCAAAGCACCGGTGAAAGGATTTGCAATGCCCGGCTCAAACCCCAGACCAGGGCGGCTACCAGCCCCACCAATACGGCCATAGACAGGCCGGTAACCGCCAGCCAGATCAATCGCGCCTGGCGCTTGGTTGGAGAAGGAAAACTCATCAAATCTATTCCCGGCCCAGCTTGGCCGATTTCTCGCTGGCGGCGCGAACCGCGTTGATCAGCGTCGCGCGGAACCGGCCCTTTTCCAGTTCGTGCAAGCCTTCGATGGTCGTCCCGCCGGGACTGGCGACCATGTCCTTAAGCGCTCCCGGATGAAGCCCCGTCTCCAACACCATCCGGGCGCCGCCCAGAACGGTTTGGGCGGCCAACCGCGTGGCCACATCCCGCGGCAGCCCCGCCGCGACCCCACCGTCGCTCAGACTCTCGATCATCAAATAGACGTAGGCCGGCCCGCTCCCGCTCAGGCCCGTTACCGCATCCAGCGCGGACTCTTTCAACCGGAACGCGATGCCCACCGATGAGAAGAGCTTTTGAGCCACCTCGCCATCCTGCGCCAGGGCCGCCTCCCCCAACGCGTAGGCGGTGGCGGAGGCGCCAACCAGGGCGGGCGTGTTGGGCATCACGCGGATGAGCCGGGCGCCGGGATTCAGTCCGGACTCGAGAGCCGCCAGCGTGACGCCCGCGGCTATCGAGATGAGCAGATGCTCATCGGTGAACCCGTCGCGGATTTCGGCCAGGACGGCCTGGACCTGGTTCGGCTTGACGGCAAGAATCAGGACGCGCGCCGACCTCATCACATCAGGATTGAAGCCGGTGGTGTTCGCGCCGGTTTCTTTGGCAAAGGCGGCCAGGGCCTCCTCACTCGGATCACTGGCAACGATCTGTTCGGCCTTCACAAGCCCCGCCCGGACGAAACCCTTTGCCAAGGCCGTCGCCATTTTGCCTGCTCCCAGAAACCCGATAC
>JBJKSV010000220.1:0-5468 GCA_046703605.1 Limisphaerales bacterium | reverse complement strand
ATCACACTCGGAAATGTCCTGCGCGCAATGCATGGCGCGGTGTTTGCCACGCCCGCACTAAACGACCCGGCCTGTCCGCGGGAACTGCAGCGCGCCTGGCAGACGCTCCAGCAAGCCATCGAAGCCGCGGCGGACACCATCACATTCCAGCAGTTGCTGGATGAAAGCGCCGAGAGGGGGCGGATGTACTACATTTGAGGCGGTTGGCCGCCGCCGGGCTGTAAGAGAAAAGAGAATTGACTGCGGAGCGAGGTCGTTGGAATGTTGGCATGAACCGATATGAAAACAGCGTATGAACTGGCGATGGAGCGGCTGAGCAAGGCCTCGCCAACCGTAAAGCTCACTACCGACCAGAAGCTGGAGATTGCCGAACTGGAGTCCAAGTATGCCGCCAAACTTGCGGAACGCGAGTTGCTCGTAAAAGGCGAGATCAGCAAGGCGGCCGAACGCGGCGAGTATGAGGAGATCGAAAAGCTGGAAAAACAGTTGGCCAGTGACCGAACCTCCCTGCGAGCGGAGTTGGAGGAGAAGAAGGAAAAGGTGCGGCGGCAAGAGAGGATTGGCGGGACCTGAGCCGCCCCTGTAGCTGCTTGCGTCCCGAGTGCCACGGCAAATGGAAATCTCCTTGCCAGACGCGCCAGGATCCTTAGCATCAGCGCCCTCTGCGCACGGGGTGGGCAGAGTCTATAAATCATGAAGAATTACAATATTGCAGTTATCGGCGGTGACGGCACCGGGCCGGAAGTCGTCCGCGAGGCGGTCAAGGTGCTCGATGCCGCCGCCGCGAAATTCGATCTGAAGCTCAATTACACCAACTACGATGTGGGTGGTGACCGTTATCTCCGAACCGGTGAGGTGCTTCCAGACAGTGTTTTAGCTGAGCTGCGAGGATTCCCCGCGATTCTGCTGGGCGCCATTGGCCACCCGGAGGTGAAGCCGGGCATCCTGGAGAAGGGCATCCTGCTGCGTGCGCGATTTGAGCTGGAACAATATGTTAACTTGCGTCCGGTCAAACTCTATGACGCCCGGTTCTGCCCCTTGAAAGACAAGAAGCCGGAGGACATCGATTTCGTGGTCGTGCGCGAGAACAACGAAGGTCTTTACACGGGCGCGGGCGGCATTGTCTTCAAGGGAACTCCGAATGAAGTCGCGCTACAGGAAAGCGTGAACACCCGGCGCGGCGTGGAACGGTGCCTGCGATTTGCCTTCGACTATGCGCGAAAACGAGCCAAGGAAAAGAAGCTGATGCTGTGTGGCAAGACCAATGTGCTGACCTACGCCTTCGATCTGTGGGAGCGCGCCTTCCACGAAATTGGGCAAAAGGATTACCCGGACATTAAACGGGAATACGCCCATGTGGATGCCACGAGCATGTGGTTTGTCAAGAACCCCGAATGGTTCGATGTCATCGTCACCGATAACATCTTCGGCGACATCATCACCGACCTGGGCGCGATGATTCAAGGCGGCATGGGCATCGCCGCCGGGGGCAATATCAACCCCTCCGGCACCAGCATGTTCGAACCGATTGGCGGGAGCGCGCCCAAGTACACCGGCAAAGGCGTTATCAACCCGCTGGCGGCCATTTGCGCCGGCCAAATGATGCTGGATTTCGTGGGCGAGACCGCCGCTGCCAAAGCCATTGAGTCCGCAGTCGTCAAAGTCGTTCGCGAAAAGATCCAGAGTCTGAGCGCGGGCAAGATGGGCTACACGACTTCGCAGGTGGGAGACCTCGTGGCAGGGGCGCTGGGCTAAAGGGCTGGCGCGTCACGGGCTAATTGTGGAAGACGCGCGGCGGCTGGGTATCGGCTTTGAAGCGGAAGGGCTTGCCGCCGAGAATCTGGTCGCTGGTAATGGTTGGGCACCAATATTTCTCGATGTGCCAGCAGACGAGGTCCGTCCCGGTGAAATGACTCACCCAGGGGCGGCGGCGGTGGTTATACATGGTGTCGGTCAAGTCGCGCATCAGCGCGACGTTTTGACCCAGTTTCACCAACTGGCGGATCCCAAATGGCCGGTTGAGGATGCACATATTTTCATGGACACCCATGATGATCACGTTGGTGATACCCCGTTCGTGCATGAGATAATAGGCCTGGATGCTGTCGGTAATGGCGTCCTCCGGCTCAATTCTCAGAGTGTTGATTTCGTGCTTCCAGGGGTAGGGCGGGTTGGAGTTGCACTGAGGCTGGTCATTGCAGCCGCCGTCCGAGTCGTCGATGGGAAGGGGCGGTTCGTGCTTCGGGGCCCGGTTTTGGAAGCGCTCGAGGATCGGGCCAAGGTCCACTTTGGGCGCGGCCTGAGCCAGTTTTCGTCCGGGCGCATCTTTGTAATAGGCCATTGTGTCGCTGGGACAATGGATAATGAGCACGCCTCGGCGGCGCAGGGCGCGGATGACCTGATTCATGCGCGGTGCCATTTCCGCTACCCGAGCTGTCGCGCCCTTGCACCAATGCTGGTTCCACATGTCGCAGATGACCACGGCAGTGCGCCGGGCGTCCCATTGGGCAGGGGTCACGACCTCCTGCCACTGGTCGCTGCCAGGCGAGGTTCGGACCAGGCGGCGGAGGTGGAGCGAGAGTGTCGCCGAGGCGTCTTGATCCGCGCTCAGAACGGTGCAGGTTGCGGAGCCGAACAATGCCAGTAGTAGCCAGCCCAATCTCAGTTGCTTCATGCGGTTGATTCCTTTCGTCTCGCAGGCATTCCCAGAACCTTTCTGAAAAGCCCTTATCGCATCTCCAGTTTGCCACTTTAGACCAGGAAAGCAAACGAAGCCGCTCTCCAACCCCTCATTGCAAATCCATGTCTGGGTCACCTCTAGAGATCGGTTCACCGCGCACGCCCGATTAGACAGGCCGACCTATTTGCCAACGGCTAGGGGAAAATTGCGCGGTGGCAATTCGTCTGGAGAGGACCCCCAGGATTTGTTCGGCTTCGGCCCCATGACGAGTTCCAGCGTGCCGCCGGACACAATTTCAGCGTGACGCAGCCAAGCCCGGTCGAGCGGCTTGCCATCGAGCGTTGCCGATTGGACGTACATGTTCTGCGCGGAGTTGTTGAGAGTCTTGACGGTGAACGAATGACCCTTGTAATAGCGCGGATCGAGCCGAATGGTGACCTCATCAAAAAGAGGACTCCCGATGATATAGATGCCGTCCACCGGCGAGACCGGATGAAAGCCAATCGCGCTGAGGATGTACCAGGCTGACATTTGGCCGACATCTTCATTGCCGCACAGGCCATTGACCCCAGCGCCATAAGCGTGGTCCATGATGATGCGCGTCCATTTCTGCGTCAGCCACGGTTTGCCGGCATAAGTGAAGAGATAGGCCACATGATGGACGGGTTCATTGGCGTGGTTGTAGTAGTCGTTCCATTTGAAGGTCAGGGGTGTTTTCTCGAAGAACTCGGTGAGATGCTTCAGAAAATAGTCGTGCCCCATTAGGTCAATCAGGCCGGCGACATCCTGTGGCACGAACCAGCCTTGCTGATACGGGTTGCTTTCCACGCAGCCCTGGCCTTGGTGGGTGGCGCCTTCCCAGCGGGTCCACGAACCGTCGGCGTTTCTGGCTCTCATGTTGCCCACCGATGGGTCATAGATATTGCGGTAATTGAGAGAGCGTCGGAAAAAGCGCCGGGCGTCGTTTGTCTTGCCCAGGGCCTCTGCGAAGCGCCCCGCGCAATAGTCGAAGTAGGCGTTTTGCAGGGTCTTGGAGATGCTGCCCGGCACAAAGCCGAGCCGGCGATACTCCAGGCGATCGTTGCCATGCGGCGTGATGCCATCGACCGATTCCTGGCACAGCTTGTAAGCCGCCGCCACGTTGTAGCCGCGGATGCCGTCCAGGTAGGCCTCCGTAAACACCGAGACCGCCGGGTCGCCGATCATGCAACCGGATGCCGCGGTCATAATCTCCCAGCGTGCAAGATAGCCGTCGCCGCTTAGCTGGGCCTGTTGCATCAGTGAGTTGACCGTGTCGTTCACCACGTCTGGCCGGATGATGCTCAGGAGCGGATACTGGCTGCGAAAGACATCCCAGCCGCTGAAGATGGTTCGATAAGTGAAGTGCTCCGCGCGATGCACTTTTCCGTCCGCGCCGGTATAGTTCCCGTTTACGTCGGAGTAGGCCCGCGGGTCGATCATGGTGTGATACAAGGCGGTGGCGAAGGCCGTCCGTTGCGTCCGAGTGCCGCCCTTGACGTTCACGCCTGCGAACGCCTTCTCCCACAGGGCATGGGCTTGGGCGCGAACCGCGTCAAAGTCCCAGCCTGGAATGTCATGTTCGAGGTTCTCCCGCGCGCCCTGGATGTTCACAAACGAGATGCCGGCCTTGAGCAAGACTTGTTCGCCGGCCGTCGTCGGGAATTGGGAATAGAATCCCAAATGGTCCCCCTCCATCTCGCGGCAGCCTTTCAAAACTTTTGCCTCCGCTACCACGTGGCGATAACGCGCGCTCTCGATGTCCTCGCGCTTCCGGGACCAGCCCTTGGGGATTTGGGCCGACCAGACCCCGCAGTCGGTGATTGGTTTGCTGAACTGTGCATAGAAATAGACGGTGTAATTGGCCTTGCCGGCGCCGTCGCCCCATCCGCCTCCCGAGGGCGGGCATTTCATCCAGCCTTCAATGGTGTGGTCGTCCACGACCTTCACATATTGGCGGGTGGAGGTGCCGCCAACACGCCGGGCCAGGTCGATCTGCACCCGCGATTGGGCATTTTCCGGAAACGTGAACCGCAGGATGCCCGCGTGCGGGGCGGCAGTCATCTCGGCTCGAATTCGGTAGTCGTCCAGGGTCACGGCGTAGTAACCCGCCTTGGCGATTTCCGTTTCGTGCCGAAAACGCGACCGGTAGCCATCTTCAGATCCATGGACCCCGCGCTCGGTCTTCAGCGGGCCGGTGGTTGGCATCACCAGGAAATTCCCGAGGTCTCCGTACCAACCGACGCCGCTCATGTGGGTGAAACTGAAGCCCTCAATCGTTTTGTGCTCGTAGGAATAGCCCGATCCATTGTCGCCGCCGGTGATCGTGTCCGGGCTAAGCTGGACGAGGCCGAAGGGCGTGGCGGCGCCAGGAAAGGTCTTTCCCTCGCCATAAGCGGCGCTGGTGCTGGCGCCGATCATCGGGTTAATGTCATCCACGAGCGATTCCGCACGGGTGCAAAAAGGAAGGCTCACCAAGGTGATCAAGAGGCCAGAACCAGCGAGCCGGAGGATATTCGACGACAATCTCATTCGAAGCAGGCTATCAAGGTTGCGAGTAATTGCATTTTCCGGTCCAGTCTGGCAGCCGTCTCCGGTCTTGTCCAGCTATCGGGGTGCGTGGCCAATAACTGCCGACGCTCGGCGGGGTAGCTGCGCATGTTGAGCTGCAATAGGCCGCCGCTCGTTTGCATCGTGGCCGTCTTGATGGGGCGCGCATCCTCTTGTCAGGGCGCTGATGGGTATATTCCGCCTTCGGTGAGATCAATCT
>JBJKSV010000219.1:0-3304 GCA_046703605.1 Limisphaerales bacterium | reverse complement strand
ACCTTCGGTGGAGACGGCGGACCCAACGGCTTCGGGTATTGGGTCCAGGACAGCGCTGACGAAATTGAGGTCACACCGGACGGGACCGTCATAGCCGGATCCGACTGGGACGAAGCGGGCCGATGCGTCGGCCTTTATAAAGGGGGCCGCCCCAACCGGGTGCTCCTCAAAGAAGAAGGCGACAAGAAGGAGACTGCTTGGGGTTGGAACACCGGCAACCATGCCATAGCTTTCGAAGGCACGAACATATTTGTCGCGAATACGGGTAAGCGCCTGCTGCGATTCACCTGGACGCCGGGTGACCTCGATTCGGCCAGATTCGCCGAGGACGTCTCCCTGCCGGACGTAGCGGTTGGCATGAATGCGCTTCATGGCCGGCTGGTCATCGCCTACACGAACCGCGTTGAACTCCGTTGCTCCAGCGGTTTCGGGGTGATTACAAACTTCGCAGCCCCGGGAATCAGCGACGTCGCCTTGGCGCCCGACAATTCCTTGTGGGTCATTGTCAATAACGAGGTTCGGCACTTGGCCGGGAACGGACAAGTGTTGCTCAATGGACTCAGCGGGGTGGCAAAGCCCGCGGCCATCGCCTTCGACAACCGGGGCCGGCTGATCGTGTGCGATGACGGCCCGGACCAGCAGGTCAAGTTCTTCGATGTCGCTGGCGGCTTTCCGAGGCTGGCCGGCACCTTTGGCGACCGCGGTGGCCTCGCCTCAGGGCAGCCGGGCGAATCCGCACCCAGCAAGCTCTACGGCCTTCGGGGAGCGGGCACCGACAGTGCCGGTAATCTCTACGTGGCGATGGGCTTCAGCGGCGCTCCTGTCGGTACGCTCGTTTTGCGCTCCTTCACGCCCGGCGGCAAGCTCCGGTGGTAGGTGGCGAACCATGCGTTCGTGGACACTTTCGGTTTCGACCCGGAATCCGACGGTGGCCTCGTTTACAGTCGCACCGCCCTGTTTGATCTCGATCTCAGCCAAACCAAGCCAGGGGCAGAGTGGCGCCAGCGCGCAACGACCCTCGATGCGGTTCGATCTCCAAAGGACCCGCGCGCCGACTCGGCAATGACCATTTATATGCGCCATCTCCAAGGGCGAGGGTTGCTGTATGGGATCGGCCAGTATGGCGGTGGGTATCGCCTCTTCACATTTGACGGCCCGCGTAGTTACCTTGCTCACCCAGCCGGATTCATCACCGCCCCAGGTGAAACCTGGGCTTGGGACCTGAGCACCCGTGGCGACATCTGGCACGGAGATGCCCCGGGCAAAACGATCCGTTGTTTTCACTTCAAAGGCTGGTCCGGCGATAACCTGCCGGAATACGACACCAACCGATTTGAGAGCTGGCCCTGGCCCAAGGATTTCGAATTGGTGCGCCGCCTAATCTACGACGAAACGGCAGACTCTCTTTATCTGAGCGGCTATTTGAAAGGCGAAACCATCGATTCCTGGGGTGTGGTGGGTAAGACGCTCCGGCGCTACGACGGCTGGAGTACCGGCTCAAGAAAGATCCGGTGGACTATTAAACTGCCGCTGAACCCAAACAGCGAGGGGCCCGGCAAGCCCCTCTCGCCGGAATCCCTCTCGCTGGCTGGCGATTATCTGTTCGTCGGTATGGTCAAGCCGGACGACGGCAAGCAGCATGTCCACATTCTCGCGAAGTCGGATGGTCACTATGTTGGCTCCTTCGTGCCTGGACCTGAAGTGGGCGGCAACGCGGGGTGGGAAGACATGCCTTACGCCGTCAACGCCTTCAAGCGTAAGAACGGGGAATATCTCGTGCTGGTTGAAGAGGATTGACGCGACAGGAATCTCCTCTATCGCTGGATGCCCAAGTGACAATGAACCCAAGACACCAACTCACGAAATTCTTGTCCTGTGTAACAGTCCTTTGCCTCGCAGCCCTGCTGGCCACCCCGCTTCTGGGTGCGCAACAGGTGAACCTGCAGGCCGATTCGCAGGCCCTGCGGCTGAGCGTGGGCACCCAAACCTGGCGCTTCACCCGTGCTGACAGTGGATGGGCGCTGGACGCGGTCCGTGTCCGCGGCGTGGACGTCGCACGGCCAGTCAGGCGCAGGGACAGTTTTTTTGAAAATGGTGGCGAAGCTCGGGCTCTTAGAATCCTGACCAATAGCGCTGAAGAGAAAGTGGTCGCGTTTGACGTTGGCGCCAATCATGTCCAGTTCTGTATAAAGGCGGCGGAACGCCTCCCGCTCATGCACGTGCGCATCGAAGGCCCGGCCACGCCGACGTTCGCGCTCCGCTCTGTGCGGGCCGATGCTAACGAGCATGGCGCGTGGGTCACACGCGGCTGGGTCGCCACCGACGCTGATGGCCACGAGGACTTCATTGACGGTAGCAATCCGCTGGTCTTTGGCCACAGTCAGGCGCGTGGCCACGATGCCGACTATCTATTCATCCCAAAGGTCAACCCCCACATCCAGAACAACGGCCGGACTGAGCAGCGTTCCGACACCTGGTTTGAGAGCGCCCGCCGGGATGCGGGTGAAGGCCGGTTTTACGGCTATTGGCACCTGCGCTTTGGGCGGAACGAGCCGAAAGAGTTCGCGGTGTTGTTCGACCGCGACCTTGGCGGCCGGTTCAGCGATGTCTGCGAAAAGTACTATGCCGATGCTGTCGATACGCTGGTCGATGTGGCCGCGATTCCACTGGATTATAACCCCGATAAATGTCTTCAGGTGATGCCTGTGCGGTTGGCCGCCCCGGATGCGTTCATCCCCGGCTGGGGCTGGATGATGGATGAATTTCCGCATGCTTCCTATCCTTTTGCCCATGAGTGCGCTTATCAACAAGCGGGGCTGCTGGCATTCGAAGGACTGGCTACCGGGCGGGATTGGGAAAAGAACTTCGCCCGATACATCCTGGCCAAAACCCCGCTTGTCCGGACGGACGGCGCCAGCTATTTCGTGCATCGTTCGGGCGGACTGGTGCGCTGGGGTTATGACGCTACCTACAAGGACGGGTTCCTGCCGCTGGATGGCGGCACCTGGTGGACTGCGGACATGCTCTATCGCACCGCACTGGCCTTGGATGATTCGAAGCTGCGCCAGGAAGCGGTCGAGATGGTGCGACACGATCTCGACGTCAAACTCGACCTCGACAATATGTCCTATCCCCCTTGCTGGTCCGCGGTGAAGAACCGCGTCGGAGACGACCACCGTGATGATTGGTTCAAGACAGCCGGCTTGGCCTATTGTGCCTACGTTGCCTCGAAAATCGCCTATCCAGAGACCAAAGACCCCGGCTATCTGTCCAAGGCGGATCGCATCTGCAACTGGTTCGCCAG
>JBJKSV010000218.1:0-9455 GCA_046703605.1 Limisphaerales bacterium | reverse complement strand
GTCCGCCTCCGACAAGAAACCGGATGAAGCGGCGCTCGATTTTGAAGGGATGGCTGATGAGCCGGCCTGTCGTGCCGTCGCCATCCAGGAACGTGTTCACCAGCCCATGGCCAACAAACCCGGAGACCGGCTGCTGATTGGGAAGGGTGCCGGAGGCCGGGGCGGAGCCGAAGGCTTTGCCTTCGACCTGCCATTTATCGTAGCCATGTTCGAAGTCCTCGAAGTGAACATCCGGGCGCTGCTCGATGTCCGAGACCGGCTTGCCGCCCGTCCAGGAACCGTAGGCCTCTAGAAGCGGCAGGCGGGCGCCGGCAAAGAGTAGCGTGGCCTCTTCTTGGACGGCCTCTTTGGCGGCGCGGAGGAATGATTCCGGGGTTTGGACAGGCGGCTCCTCGATCCAGATAACCCGGCCGGAGTTCGCGCTGGCGTTCCCCGTCGGGAGCGCAGAGGAATCGAGGAACTCCAGCGTGAGGTTCTTTGGACGGTCGAGGGGAGGCAATTTTAGCGCCCGGAGGTTGTCGCTGGCGAAAATGGTGACCGGACGATCCAGTGTAGGCTCAGGCGCCGGGGTGGCGCGCAGGTGCAGTCCGCGGGCCTTGCCAGCCCGGAGGATGTCATTGTAATTCCCTCCAAATCTCGGATTGAAGATCGAATTGTTGGGACCGGTGGCGTCGTAGCCAACCGGGTTCTGCATGAAACCAGCCACTGAAACCGTCTCCGGCTTGGTACTGTTGTTGTGAATCCGGAAATTCAGCGCGGCCAGCGGAATGGAAGAAAGGCCATCGTCCAGGGGCGCGAAGGGAGTGAAGGCGGTCAACTCAAGGGCGACCGGCAACTCGGAATCCTCGAAACGAAGCTCAGCAACGGGATACTCGCCAGACATCTCGATGCGGCGCACTTTCGGCCAATTTGGGCCGCCGGAGGTCTGGAGCAGCTTGGCAACGCCGTCGGCACGGACGGCGAAGTAGAGCGGGACCTCTCCATCTCGAAGCGTATTGAAAAGCTGCCAGGTCGTGAACTGCCCATCGACGCCGATCTCGACGTTGCCGGTTCCAATGCCTCCCAGGTGCATCCGGGCGTCGGTGTGGATGTCCGAAAAGTAGCGTCGCGCCTTGGAGGGTGCGTAAAGCGCGTGCAGCCACCGATCAAATTCATCCTTGGGCAGCTCGAAGGCGCCCCAGGCCGGCGTCCCGAACAATACCGCCGCGCTCCCGGTTCCGACGATTCCCAGGAACTCGCGCCGGGTCAGATCGCTTGTTTGAGGTCCGCATAATCCCGAACACTTGCACTTGCGCATAGGATTGGACCTTTATCAGTTTCGCTGAGGATTGGGAAGTGTAGGTTTGCGGGGAGGGCCATGGGAAGATGCCGGACCGGTTTTTAGTGCGTACGCACACACGATTTTTCGGTCCAGATCGGGAGTGCAAATTTGGGGGCGTTGGCGAGGCCGTTACCGGGTCCACGTTTTCGCTCGGATGACTGCCTAAAGAAGGGCGATGATGATCCCGTAAAAGCGGCTTAGCTCGGGCATGGCTTGAGGCGGATGCTTCAGGGCCGTCAATGGCGCGTGGCGGACGGCTCGCCGATCTGCGTGAACGTGGCGGCGGCGCTCTCCCAGGCCTCCGGGAGTCGCGGCGCATAGGCCGTGACGCCGCTCGATTTGCGAACGACCTGCCGCATTTCAGACAAAGAAGCCAACTCGCCCGAGGCCCGCGCCTGTACGAGGAGATTCCCCATGGCCGTCGCTTCTACCGGGCCGGCGACCACGGTGCGCTGGCAGGCGTCGGCCGTGAACTGGTTAAGGATCTGGTTTTGCGAACCGCCTCCCACGATATGAATCACTTCGATGCGGTTGCCGGCCAACTCTTCGAGCCAGCCCAGTACTTGCCGGTATTTCAGCGCCAGGCTCTCATAAGCGCAACGGACCAACTCGCCTTCGGTGCGCGGCGCCGGTTGGCCCGTCTCGCCGCAGAAGGCCTGGATGGCCTTGGGCATATTGGGCGGGTTGAGAAAGCGCGAATCGTCCGGATTGACGAGCGAGCGGAGCGGTTTGGCCTTGGCAGCCAGGCGGGCGAGTTGGGCGTAATCGTAGCCTTTGCCGCGGGCGTCGAAAGCGCGTTTGCACTGCTGCACGAGCCAAAGGCCCATGATGTTCTTGAGCAGCCGATAGGTGCCGTCGATGCCCCCCTCGTTGGTAAGGTTCAATTCGTGCGTCCGGTCTGTGAGGGAGGGCCGCGGGGTCTCGACACCCATCAGTGACCAGGTGCCTGAACTCAGATAGGCCCATGTGGTCTGGCCCGTGTTTGCGGTCGGCACGCCCGCCACCGCCGAGGCGGTGTCGTGCGAAGGAGGCGCAACGACCTTGATACTGTCGGCGCCTGTTTTGGCCGCGAGACCGGGGCGCAAGGTCCCGAGTTCGGTTCCGGGAGGCAGGATGGAGGGGAAGATGCGGGAGGGAAGGCCGAGCTTCTTCAGCAGCGGCGTCGCCCAATCCCGGGTGAGCGGGTTCATGCATTGGCTGGTCGAGGCGATGGTGAACTCGGCAACGCGCGAACCGCAGAGCGCCCAATGAATAAAGTCAGGCATGAAGAGCAGGCAGTCGGCCGCCTCGAGCAGCTCGGGCGTGTTCTGCTTGATGGCGAGCAACTGGAAGAGCGTGTTGAGCTGCATGAACTGGAGGCCGGTCTGCTTGAAGATGGCGTTGGACGGCACCTTCTTGAATGCCTTCTCCATCATGCCGTTGGTGCGCGCCTCCCGGTAATGGCAAGGCACTCCCAGCACTTCGTTGTGGCGGCTCAGCAAGACGAAATCGACGCCCCAGGTATCCGCGCCGACCGAGACAATCGACTTGCCATATCGCTTGACGGCCAGCGCCAGCCCAGTCTGAATCTCGGACCAGAGGCGCATAAGGTCCCAGCGCAGTGTATCGGCCACGAGAACCGGGCCGTTTGGGAAGCGGTGAATCTCCTGGAGCCGAAGCGTCTTGCCGTTCCATAACCCCGCCATGACGCGCCCGCTTTCGGCGCCGAGATCGATTGCGAGATAGACTTTCTGAGCCATAGGCGATTATTTCGCGGCCAGGTAATTGCCAAACCCGACAACAATTGTTGAAAAGACAAGTGTAAACAGGCCCAATCCGAGCAACATCTTGGTGAATAGGCTTGAGCCTTTCCATTCCTTAAGGGCGATGCCCCAAAGCGAGCTAAAGATGATGATGCTGGCCATGTGAAGCGTCCAGCTTGAGAACTTATAGTTGCCCATCTGGGTCTCGCCCATGGTGTAGAAGAAGAATTGGAAATACCACGTTGTGCCCGCCAAGGCGGAGAAGAAATAGTTGTTGAGCATCGGCGCGCGCTCGACTGCCACCGCATTGGCGACCATCGTCTGGACGGCAACCTCCTCGCCTGGGGCGTCAGTGGCCGTCTCGATGATGTTTTCCTCCTCTCGCCGCGGCGCTCCGGAACGGATTTCGGAGCTGAAGTACAGGTAGCCAGTCCGGTTCTTGATGTTCAACAGCACGCACCAGATAAAATTCGAGGTAAACCCGCCCAGCAGCACAATGCAGAGCTTGGGCAATCCGGTCCAAAGCTCCGGCGTCCCGTGTTGCGCGGAAAGGACGACCAGCGGCGAGGCGGCGTCCAATCCATAAGAGAAACAGGCGCTCATGACCCCGGAAAAGGTGGCGACCAGGATGCCCTTGAGAAAATTGAATTCCTTGATGGTGGCCTTCTTTTGCTCGTCGCTCATCTCCCTTTCCTTGGACATGCCCGCCATGCCCGCGACCGCTATGCCGAGCAGGCAGATCAGCACACCCACCAGGATGACTTCGCCCGAGGTGGTGCCCAGCACCTGCGAAACAAACTTGCCGTGGAAAATCGGCGGCATCAGCGTGCCGAAGGCGGCGCAATAGCCCAGCGCCACCGCCATACCCAGCGACATTCCCAGGTAACGCATCGTCAACCCGAAGGTCAGCCCGCCCAGGCCCCACATCGCCCCCCAGAAATAGGCCCAAAACAGGCTGGATGCCGGCGCCGAACTGATGACCTGCAAGAGGTCATGCGTGTTGATCGAGGCGATGATCCAGGGGGCAATGATCCAGCTAAAAAACCCGCCCACCAGCCAATACACCTCCCACGACCATTTTTTTACGCCCCGGAACGGCACATAAAAGCTGCCCGAGGCCAATCCGCCGAGCCAATGGAAACAAACACCTAAAAAGGGGTTAGCATTCATACTCTATCATTTCAATAAACCGCAATTCATGGGTAACCGGACATAAGTCCACATTTCAGAGGTCAGAGGTCGGAGGTCAGGGGTCAAAGGTAGGAATTTCAGATTTCAGATTTCAGATTTCAGATTTCAGAATTTTGATTTCAGGATTTTGATTTCAGGATTTTGATTTCAGGATTTTGATTTCAGATTTCCAGCCAAGCCGATAGCCATCTGTTTCCACGTCGCAGTCCGGACGGCCTCAGAGCCTCCGCGACAGAACGGCCTCTTCGTAACGCTTCGCCTGCGCCAGCCAAGTCTCGCCCGCCGGGACACCCTTTTGCTCGCAGTAATAATCCCAGACAGCGCCGAAGGGGAGGGTTTTGGCGTCTTCCATCAGGGCCAGGCGCGAGGTGAAATCGCCCTCAGCCTCGAACCGCTTGAGTTGCCCGATAGGCGCCACCAGCGCCAGCAGCAGCGCCCGCACCATGTTGCGCGCTCCGATGACCCAGGCCCCAACGCGGTTGATGCTCGCGTCGAAATAATCCAGCCCGATCCGCACGCGGTCGGTGTACCCACCCCAGACGATCTCCTGGGCAATCGCCTGCAACTCATCCGTCAGTGTGACCACATGGTCGCTGTCCCAACGCACGCCGCGGCTGACGTGCAGCGCCATCTCCGGCAGGTAACAGAGCACCGAGGAGATCTTGTCCGCAATCCCTTCGGTTGGGTGATAATGGCCCGCGTCGAGGGTCAGCAGGATTTTGCGGGAGACGGCGTACCCCAGGTAAAACTCGTGCGAGCCAGGCGTGTAGCTCTCCGCCCCGATGCCAAAAAGCTTCGGCTCGACCGAATCCACATTGTATTTGCGGTCGATGCGCTTCTTGAAGATGGCGTCCAAGGACTCGAGCAATCGCTCCCGCGGCCCACGGCGGTCGGCGGGGGTGTCTTTCATGCCGTCGGGAATCCAGAGATTGGTGAGGCAGGTCTTGCCCAGGGCCTTGCCGATAGCCGCGCCGATCTCTCGGCAGCGGATGCCGTGTTCGATCCAAAACTGGCGCACGGCGGCATCGCGGCTGGTGAGAGTCAGGCCGCCGACAACCTTGGGATGGGCAAAATAGGTCTGGTTGAAATCCAGTCCGATGCCGAGCGATTTGGCCCAGGCAATCCAGTTCTTGAACTGGCCGGCGGTTAACTCGTCGCGCTCGACCTTCCGCCCATCCATTTCCGCGTAAGAGGCATGGAGATTGAAACGATGGTTGCCGGGAACCAGCCTCAACACCTCCTCGAAGTCGGCCCGCAGCTCATCGGGGGTGCGAGCCTTGCCGGGATAATTGCCGGTGACGGCCAGCCCGCCACCCAACTCCTGGCCGGCATTCTCAAACCCGCCTACGTCATCCCCTTGCCAGCAATGGATGGAGACGGAAATGCGCGCAAGCTGCTTGAGGGCCTTGTCCGTATCGACGCCCAGGACGGCGTAGCGTTCTCTGGCAAGTTGATAGGCGCGGTCGATGTTCTTGGGTTTGATTGTCTTTAAGGTGCGGTTTGGCATGATCTTCGAATCAAGTTTTCCGCATCGTAACCGAGTGGACTGCCTGACTGCAATGCGGAAGAGATGCAGCAATGGCCCTACAAAACCGTCATAAAGCCGTTACAAGCCGTTACCAAGACGGCTGATGGGATGGGTTCGTTTGGGAATCGAGGCACGACGGGCCAACCTGGTTGCCGGGATGGGTCTATTATACCGAGCCTGCTCCCGAGGGTCCGGGAGAGCGGGATCCAAGAGGCCGAGGGCATGGTGCGGGAGGGAATTGGGCGCGCGCATGGGGCGAGCAGGACCCGGGGGGCGAAGGCCAAGGCGAAGCACTTGGTAACGCTAATCTGCGCTGATAAACCCTAATGCCAAACAAGGGGGCCCTGACAGGATTGCGGCTTTCTCAGGGCGGGTTCCTTGCCGTGTGCCGCGCTCGGAAGAATAGAACGGCTCCGCCATCAACCGGCTGAGTCCACTCATACTCGGTGCGGGCAAAGGTTTCCGTTCGCAAATTCTCCCAGTGCGTCAGGTCCAAAGACTTTTCGATCTCATACACGTGGCCGGCATTCCCAAACAGTTTGAGCCTAAGCCCGCCCTCCGCCAGAATATTGACCGGGCCGAACGTTGGACGGGTGCCGTCGCTGTTTAGCCGGACCAGGGAGGTGCGGGGAAGCCCGTTGAAAGAGGTGAATGCCCCGACGACGAGGAGCGAACCGGAAGGTTCCGCGGCAAAGAGCACCGAATTATCCGGGCCGGTTCCGGTTTCAAAGGTCGTATCCAGGCTGCCGTTGGGGTTCAGGCGGATCAGGTAGTCTTGCCTGGTCGAGCCGATGCCGGTGAATGTGCCCGCCGCCAAGATCCGGCCATCGGGAAGTCGGTGAACCCGGTAAACCGGGCCGTTCAGATTGAGCGCTGAGGGATTAAACGCAAGGTCGGTGCTGCCGTCAGGTTTGAGCAACGCGATCCCATTGCGCGGAGAGGTGAAGCCGCCGGCGATGAGAATCCGCTGATCGGGAAGCACCTGGGCCACAGAGACGGCTCCGTTTGGCCTGGCCTTGAAAAGCCGGTCCAGGCTGCCGTCCGGATTGAGCCGGGCGAAATACTCCCGCGTTTGTCCCTCAAAACCCCAAAATCCACCCATCACCAGGACCTGGCCGTTAGCTTGCAGAGAAGAGTAAATTGCCCCTATCGTGTCAGGGTTAGGCCGCGGGTTGAACGTAGGATCGAGGCTCCCGTCCGGGTTGAGTCGAGCGAAATATGGGCGACTGATGCCGTTCACTGTGTGGAAGTATCCTGAGAGCAGGATCTTCCCGTCGGGCTGCGGACAGGGGAAGGCCATGCAATCGACTGAAGCCTGGAAGGAATTATCCATGCTCCCGTCCTGATTGAGTCGGAATAGGTTAGTCCGCCTTGCCCCGTTGACGGAGGCAGCCCACGCGCCTACCACGAGTTTCTCTTCAGCATCCAATTTCACATAGATGTAATGGACTCCCGGCGAGCCTACCGGGAGAGGCAGACCCGTTTCGGGGGTCGCCGTCATCAGGAGCTCCACCGGGGTGAATTGCGGATCGAGCGAGCCGTCGGGAAGATACCGGGAGATGACCAGATTAGTGTTGCCGCCGGCTTGCCTGAACGAGCCGAAGCAGAGAAATCTGCCGTCCGGATACATGACAGGGGGTCCGAGCCTCAGCGGTTCGGGTCCGGCGAGGCCCTGGAACGTCGTGTCGAGACTGCCCGGCCGCTCGTCATCCAGGATCCTCACCCTGGCCGAATCCGGCCCCACTACTTGACCCACGCTCGGGTTGAGCAGCCGAAGCCCAATCTGCTCGTCCGGTTCAGCCAGGCTGTCAGGCAGCAGGGTAATCCTCACTGCCTTCTCCGTCTCTCCAGGTTCAAAACCTAGCGTCCCGTTGGCTCCCGCGAAATCCTCTCCCGCTGCAGCGGTGACGCCCTCCGTTGCATAGGATACCTGGGCGGCGACGTTCGTGTCTCCGCCTCGCTGCACCACAACCTCGACACTGTTCGAAGATTCAGGAACGATGAGGTTGGTGCCGGCAAAGCCGAACCAGAGGTCGTCGTCGATGATGAGCACCCGGGCAGAGGGAATGAGTCCGAGACCCGAGCCGAGGCCCGGGTTCCGCAAGTTGACGGTGAAGCTCTCATCTCCTTCTCCGAGCGTGTCCTGAAGGAGGGGGACAGAAAAAGACTGGCTTGCCTGGTTGGAAGCAAACGCTAACCTTGCGCCACAATGGGTGTAATCCAGAGAGGCCTTTGCTGTTCCAGGACTGGTGATGATTTCGACCACTCCGGTGCGGCTCAGATCACCCGAGCGCATGACATTCAACGTCACCGCTCCCGCCCCTTCGCTGACCGTCACCAACGGCGCTTCCAATTCGAACCGGCAGGTGGCCGTCAGCAGGCCAGCAATCGCCGGCGCCCGCTGGGTAATCGTTCGGGCGTTATCGGCCTCATTCGTGGCAAAGGACGAGCCGGTGGGAACTCCGCGAAATGACACTCCCGGATTGGAGAAGAAGGGGATCGCAATACCTGGCGGGTAAGACATTATGGTGGCATAGGTCATGCCCTCAGCCAAAAACCGATGCCCGTACGAGTAAGAGTAGAAGGCTACGCAGCCGGCGTGGTTTGCCCGATAAGCGCAAGTAAAGTGGTCGTGCCCCGCACCGAAGAGGTGCCCCACTTCGTGGGTAACTATGTAGGCTCCGGTGACCATTGCGGGCCGCAGAAAAGCGGTGTGGTTGCCGCCTGCTATTCCGCCCACCCCATACCGGTCATACTCCACGATCAGCATCACCAGGTCCGCCCGGTTGGCGCTGCGCAGGCCGTTGACGGTTGCATCGCTCTGGAGCCAGGCGTGGTCCGTCCGCAGGCTGCCGGACTCGGCATAACCCACCAACTGGCGCCCGGCTATGTTCCACCGGGCCTTGATGCCGCTATTGGCATACGCGTAATTGTTCTCCGCCACCGCGAAGTCGATCAGCGCGTTGATGCCGGCTTCGCCGCCGGCGGCAGCGAGGCTGCGCGGCGTGTACAAGACCAGGAAATCGACTATGGGCATTTCCTCGACGTCGGTCGGCCTGGGCGGAGGCTGGTCCGTGGGCGCGGATGGAGGGTCTAAGGCCAGACACCAGTCCCCGGATGGTGGCGTTACCTGGCTTACCCGGTGCAGGCCATTGCCTGCGTAGCGAACATGGATCGGAGCACCCCACGGAATCGAGAACGTCCCGACTACCGCCTCTGAAACCGCGGCCAGGACCACAGAGCTGCCGGGCACATTCTCAATGTGACCGACGCAACTGAATTCGCCGGGTCCGTGAACTTCCACGGAATCGATCACCACCGTCTGTTCTTCACCTGCGAAGAAGTTGGCCGTCAGGCGGCTGCCCGGCTCTTGCAGGCTGCCCAGACCGGGCCCAAGCACGACTGGGTTGACCCGCACCACCCGCGACCGGCTCTCGTTGGGATCGACGGACAAAGCCAAATCGTCTTCACCCGGCTCCGCCACAAGGAACAACGGGGGCGGTTGATTTCGGGATCCGGGCAGGCTTGTGAAGCCACATACCGCGGTCATGGCGCCCACGACCAGAGCGGCTAAGGGAATCGCTTTCTTCAAACGGCTCTCTGTCTCCCAGGACGTCTTCGTGAATTGTGAGGGTATGTTCATGTGAATTGCCTTTCTTGGATATGAGACATG
>JBJKSV010000217.1:0-3772 GCA_046703605.1 Limisphaerales bacterium | reverse complement strand
CTCTACGCCCCGACCAATTACGATGGGCTGGCCTATCGCACGCCGCGGATTCTGCATTGGCTGGCTCAGCGCCAGTGGCACTGGATCCATACCGACTTCGCCCGGCTCAACACCCGCGCCCCCGGTTTTGAGTGGGTCTCGACCCCGTTCATCGCGTTCACCGGCACGGACCGGTTGCTGTTCCTTATCAACATCGTTTCCTTCCTGCTCATGCCGGGGCTGGTCTTCAGCCTGTTTACACGCCTGGGCATCCGCCGCCGCGTGGCCTGGCACTGGATGTGGCTGTTGCCTACCGGTTACTGTTTCCTCTTACAGGCGGGCAGCATCGGCAACGATCTCTTTTCTGCCGTATTCGGGCTTGCGGCGCTCGACTTTGCCCTGCGCGCGCGTCGCAACTCCAGCCCGCGCGACTTTTGGCTTTCGATCCTGGCGGCGGCCCTGATGACGGGCAGCAAGGCGAATACCCTCCCGTTGCTCCTGCCCTGGGCCATCGCCATCCTTCCGTGCGCCAAGCTTCTTTTGCGAAGGCCGTTGCTGGTGGTCACGGGCAGCGCGGCGGCACTTTTGGTGTCCCTGGCGCCGATGGTTTTCATCAATTTGAAATACACTGGGGATTGGTCGGGGATGGCCGCCGAAAATGGCGGGAGATTGACGCGCGCCTCAGTGATTCACGTGGCCAATAATGCCGCACTGTTGACGATTCAGAACCTTGCACCCCCGGTCTTTCCGTTCGCGGGCGCCTGGAATCGGCTGGTGGCGCGCGAGACTCCACCCTGGCTGCGGACCGAGCTGGAGCATTCCTTCGAACCGGGCGGGGCGCATTGGATTTTGGGCGAAATGCAGATCGAGGAGGCCGCGGGAATCGGGTTTGGGGTGAGCGCGTTGCTGCTCATCGGGTTTTTATACAGCGCCTTCGGCAGAGGCTTCCGAACCGGCCCGCCCAGGGTCTCGTTTTCAGGGGATGGCTGGTCGGCCTGCATCATTGCATCGACGTTAGTCTCCGTCCTCGTCCTCATGTCCAAATCGGGGCTTACGGGGGCCGCGCGTGTGATGGCGCCTTATTACATCCTGATGGCCTCGGCTCTGCTGGCCCTCCGCGGGCAGGGCCGCCTGGTTCGCGCCGGTTGGTGGCGTTCTCTCGCTATGGTTGTGTTTGCCATGGGCGGCGTGTTGCTCATCCTCTCACCGGCCCGCCCGCTCTGGCCGGCCAATTATGTCCTGGGCAAGCTCGACGCCGCCAGCCACCCGCTCCTGGCCCGCGCCAAGGCGGTCTATTCGGTCTATAGCGAGCGCGCCGATGGTTTTGCCCCCGCCCGCAAGCTCATCCCTCCCGGGGTGCGGGTGCTGGGACTCATCACCGCCGACGACCCGGAGACCTCTCTTTGGCGCCCATTTGGCCATTGGCGCATCGAGCACGTTACTCGCAGCGATTCGGCCCAGGCCCTGCACCGGCGAAAGATCTGCTACGTCCTCGCCAATCAACAGGACCTCGCCACCTATTTCCATTGCACGGTGAAACAGTGGATAAAGCACGTTCACGGGCAGGTGCTCGCTGAAGTCACGCTGCCTCTGCGGGTCACGCGGGGTCCGAGCGAATGGTTCCTGGTTAAGCTCCACGCTGAAGAGGCTCCATGAGCACCGCGCCTTTCCCAACCGACGGCCCTCAGCCCACTCCCAACCAGGCCGCCGCCTTGTCCCTCCCCCCCCGCGCTTCCGACCCGGTCGTTCTGACGATTCTTATGCCCTGCCTGAACGAGGCCGAAACGATCGCCGCCTGTATCCGCAAGGCCCGCCTCGGACTGGAACGTGCCGGCGTGCCGGGCGAGATCCTGGTTGCGGATAACGGCAGCACGGATGATTCGATAGCCATCGCCAAGAGCCTGGGCGCGCGCATTGTCCATGTGAAAGAAAAGGGCTATGGCAGTGCCTTGCGCGGCGGTGTCGAGGCCGCCCTGGGCCGTTGGATTATCATGGGCGACGCGGACGACAGCTACGATTTCTCCCGAATCGAAGGATTTGTCCAAGGCTTTCGTGAAGGGTGCGACGTGGTCATGGGATGCCGCCTGCCAAGCGGAGGCGGGAGCATCCTCCCCGGGGCCATGCCGTGGAAGAACCGTTGGATCGGCAATCCGAGCCTGTCGTTCGCCGGACGGATGTTCTTCAAATGCCCCGCGCGCGATTTCCACTGTGGGTTGCGTGGGTTTACCAAAGAGGCCTATCGCAAAATGGACTTGAAGACTACCGGAATGGAATTCGCCTCCGAGATGGTCATTAAAGCCACTTTGAAGTCCCTGCGCATCGGCGAGGTTCCCATCACGCTTCATCCTGATGGGCGCTCGCGCCCGCCCCATCTCAAGCCCTGGCGCGATGGATGGCGGCACTTGCGCTTCATGCTGATCTATTCGCCGCGCTGGTTGTTTTTGCTTCCCGGGCTGCTGCTGGCAATGCTGGGCGCGGCCGGCAGCGCCGTCCTGGCCTTGACGACCGTTCGCATTGGGGGCGTCGAACTAAGCGCCGGCACGCTGGCGGTCACCTGCATGGCCGTGCTGGTTGGCGTGCAACTGGTTGCCTTTGGCTGTTTCACGAAGGTGTTTGCCATCGCGGAGGGGTTATTGCCTCAAGACCCGAAGTTTTCGAGGGTCTTTAAATACTTCACACTCGAGCGCGGGATTGTCCTGGGCCTGCTCATCCTGGCCTTGGGCGTCGGGCTGTTCCTCTACGCCCTGTGGGTTTGGCGCCAAGCGGGCTACGGCTTGCTGCCATACGGGGCCAACATGCGGCGGCTTATCCCGGCGGTCACGCTCATTGCCACGGGCGTCCAGGTCATCTTCTCCAGCTTCTTCATGAGCGTGCTGGGGCTCTCGACCTCCTCGCGCCAACCGCCGGCGGCCTGAGGCGCCCCGTCTCGTCTTCAACAGTTCTAGGATTTTCTGTTGTTCGGCATCTGCTTGGGTCACCTGGTCGAACTCCACCCCGGCCACTTTGACTCGCTGCTTGCGGATGCCCATCAGACGCTCGATCACATTTTCGATTGTCCATTGACGATTTTTGCCTTCGCCGTCGGCCTCAAACAGCGGCTGCAACCGTTGCTGCATGTGCCACTGCACGTAGTAGGCCAGGACGCACAAAAACACATGGCTGCGGATGCGCTCGTCCTTCTTGTGATAGACCGGGCGAATCTCCAAGGCCACCGTCTTCAAAGTCCGGAACGCCTGCTCGACCAGGCTCAAGCTTTTATAGGTTTGGACCACCTCGTTCTCATTGAGTTGCTCCTTGGGCACCGTGGCGCTGATCACGTAGCAGCCATCAAAAAGTCTCTCTTGTTCAATGCGAGCTTGCTCAAAGTGCCATTGGAGACGGCCGCCCTCGACTTTCCAGGTCACGAACTTACCCATCTTGTAACGGGCCAGAATCTTTCCTACCTGCGCCGAGAGCTTCTCGGTCGAAGCCTTCTTCTTGCGCCCAACGATTTTATCCAGGGCTTGCTGCGTGCGATCCAACAAGCGCTGGCGTGTGCCGGTCTCCCGAGCGGCGGTCTGCAGATTGCGACACAAGCAGTAGCGCTGCCGGGGTTTTTCCGGATCGACCACCTCGGCGATCTCCTTCTCATCGAATAACTCGGCATGGATGAGCTTTCGCTCCACTAATTCGAGGATCTGAGGATGCGTGAGGGCCGAAATGGTATGCAGGCCTTTGACCTCCTTGAGTTTCTCCGCGTTGGCCTGGGTGATCATGCCCCGGTCCCCGACAAAAGTAACGTGCTGGAGTCCAT
>JBJKSV010000216.1:0-5383 GCA_046703605.1 Limisphaerales bacterium | reverse complement strand
GCGTTGGAGCGACTACTCCTCACCGGGCGAGGGCGGCGTCGCGCTGCTCGACCGCGGTTTGCCCGGACGCGAACTCGACGGACGCACGCCCATCATCTACCTCCTCAACGCCACCGACAAATATTATGGCTACCCAAACGCCTGGCTGAGCGGCAAAGGCCCCCACCACTTCGAGTACGCCCTGGTCGCTCACGACTCCGATTGGCCCGCCGCCCGCGTGCCGCAACTGGCCTGGGATTACAACGACCCGGTGACGGTTGCGACCGATTGCCTGCCGGCAAAGCCACAGTCCTTCGTCCAAACCTCCGATAATCTGATCGTCGAGGCCATGCGCCGGGACGGTCCCGACATCGAGATGCGCCTGCTCGAGGCCCTCGGCCGGCCTGGCACCGCCAGGGTCGTATTGCATTTGCCCCACACCTCCGCCGCCTTGACCGACCTGGTCGGCCGGCATGCACAAGCCTTGCAGGACAGCCCGGCTTACGAATTCCCCGTTCGCCCGCAGCAGATCCTCACCCTGCGGTTCCGAACCACTCAGCCCGTAGCTCCCATCAAGCCTTTGCTCACATGGGACCAGCTCGTTCCAAAACAGAAGTGGCCCGCTCTCCACCACTACCTCCCGGACAAAAAGGGCCACCCTCCGACCGGCTCCTGAACCCGAATTGAGTTAATCAGGTCCAGGTTCCTGACCCTTGCCTTAAGTTAAGGAATGACGATTCGATAGAAACGATGATTGTAGTTTGTGGCGGCTCGATCCAGGAGGTTTGTTGCGAGGCCGGCGCCCGCAAAACTCCTCAGCACCGTCCAGTCCGCCAGATTTGTTGAGACTTCAACACGGCCACTCAGCCCCGGCGAGGACCGCAGTTCCAATGTAAACCCGTCCGCGCCCAGGGCCTGGCCCGAGGGGGGGAGCAGTTGCAGGGTGAACGTGGCGCTGGATTGGAAGCTGACGCTGTTGGTCGTCGAGACGTTGCCCCCGGCGTCCACCGCGTAGGCCCTCACGGTGTCGGTTCCGCTCTGAAGTCCAACGGTCGCCGTCCAATTCGTCCAGCCGTTGGTGGTCGATGCCAGATTCCAGGCCCCGCCATTCATCTGCCACCATACGCTGGCCACCTTCCAGTTGTCGGACGCTTTGCCCGCAATGGTCGCGACGGCGTTGGTGAGATGCTGCCCCGCACTTGGAGTGGTAATCGTCAGCGTCGGGCTGCGCGCGTCCAGGAAATTGGCCTCGAGCATCAGGTTGGATTCCATCAGAAAGCGAACGGTCGGTCGATTGGTGAGTAGAGTGAGCGGAAGGCTGGTCCCGCCCGTCCAGGTGCCGAAGGCGAAGCCGGCCCGCGGCGTCGCCTTAATGGCGTAGCTGTTGCCGATCTGCAAGAGTCTGCCATTGTCGTTGGGGCTCAAGCTCCCAAGGCCATTGGTGCTGACCGCCAGGGGGGCATAGACGACATACACAAGCTTCACGCTGTTGGTCTTCGAGAAATTGCCACTCTCATCCATCGCGCAAGCCGAAACCAGGTTTGTGCCAGGTGTCAGGACAGCCTGAGCGCTCCAGTTGGTATAGAAATTCGCGCTCGAAGCGCTTACCCAACCCCCGTTGTTTACCGAGAGGAAGACGCCTGACACGCCAATATCGTCTTTGGCCGTGCCCGTTACCGTGAAGACCTCGTTGCTCCACCGCTGTCCGCTCTTGGGCGAGCTAATCGCTAATGTCGGCGGCGTGGTATCGCTCAAGCGGAAGACGGTGCCGTACTTGCTCTTGCCGCCATACAAGGCGGTGCCATACAGGCTGCCCTTTGCGCCACGGATTACCCCGCCATAAGGATAACCCCCGTCATTCTTGTAAGTAAATGAGTAGAGTATTGTCAAGACGCCATTGGTGGCCACCCTGAACACCGTGCCACTCTTCACTGAGCCCCCTTTGTACGTCGTGCCGTACAGTTCGGCGTTCGGGCCCGCAACGACCCCGCCTTCAGGATAAGCTCCCTTGGTGCCGTTGAACTGGTACAATACGGCAAAATCGCCGTTGGTCGTCACCTGGAACACGGTTCCATACCCCTTCGCCCCGCCTTCGACAGTCGTCCCATAAAGCTTGCCGCCCGCGCCCCAAGACAGTCCGGCATAGGGATAGAGACCGTTCGTATTATCAAACTCGTGCAGGACTGTCAGCGCGCCCCCGCGGGTTATCCGAAAGACCGTGCCATCCCCGTTCTTCCCACCCGCGGCGGTGGTGCCGTAGAAAACTCCTGGCGTCCCCTCGACCAACGGCGCCGTGTAAGGATAAGCCCCGTCGCTGTTGGTGCCATCGCCCGTGAACGAGTAGAGCGAGGTCAACCCGCTGTTGGTTGAAAATCGGAAGATCGTGCCGACGTTGGAAATACCGCCCGCATAGGTCACGCCATAGAAATCGCCGTCCTTCCCTTGGATAAGGCCGGCATAAGGCTCCTTCCCGTCCAAATCATAACCCAGGCTGTTGGTTGCGGCGCCAAAGGAATATAAGCTGTTCAAAACACCGTTGCTGGTTATCCTGAAGATCGTGCCGGCGTTGTTCGTGCCCCCCAAGCTCGTTGTCCCGTAGAGGTCTCCGTCGGCAGCCTCGATCAACGCCCCGAGCGGTTGGGTGCCGTCCGACGTCGCAAACGTGTGCAGAATTGTCAACCCTGAGTCGGCGGTGACCTTGTAAACTACCCCCAGGCTGTTGCTGCCCCCAAAAGGCGTCACACCATACAGAGTGCCATCCGCCGCTTGAACCAGCGGCGGGTAAGGGGTGGCTCCGTTGGTTCCGTCGAACGAGCCGAGCGTGGCAAACTTCATCGCCCCGAAGGCCGTGGAGGCGGTCAGCAACAGTGCCATCATGGCCCCAAACGCCAGGTTCCGCCCTCCAAGTAGTGGTTTCATCATAATGCCGGTATAGATTTCTCGCGGGACTATGGCCGCAGGGCTTCCCCGTGTCAGGCCAAATCTCAGTCGATCCTGGGGGTGGGCCGCACACATTTGAGATTCTTTCATGTTTCGAATTTCGGGTTTCGAGTTTTTCCAGCCGGGACGTGGTGGCACTCGCTAAACGCCCTCCAGCCCGCCAAGCCTGCTCCGCCTCATTGACAATTCTGTGCTCTCGACTCAGTCTTCCAGGGTGACTGATGCCTTGCCAGGCCGACGCGGCAACCGGGTTGCCCGGTTGGTGACGCGCGCCCCGCTGGTGCTTTCCAAGCACCTCTGGTTTTGGCCCCTGCTGGGCGCTGTGCTCATCAGCCTCGCCGGCATGTGGACCCGCAGCGTGATGGAGAGCACGGTAAAGACTGAGTTGGTCTCTCGTATGCAGACCCTGCGCAGAGCCAACGTCACCGCCCTCGGCCTCTGGTTTTCTGAACGCGAATCCGACGCGAAGTCCCTGGCCGCGGACGTCCGCGTCCGTGAAGCCGCCGCAGCCCTCGCCTCTCTGGCCCGAACCCCGGATGCGACGCAGCAGACTCTCGCCGATTCCTCCGAGGCTCTCACTCTGAAGAGATACCTCGAACCTTGGGTGGATGCCCGCCATTACGTGGATTATGTCGTCGTCGCCCCGGACAGGCGTATCCTGGCCTGTTCCGACCGCGCACAAATCGATCGACCGGCCCCTGAAGGCTATCTCCCCTTCATCCGCCGCGCCCTGGCCGGACAAGTCCTGGTCTCCCGGCCATTCGTTTCCGATTCATTGTCTCCTCAAGAGCGCGCGCAAGGACCCACCATGGTGGTGGCCTCCCCGGTGCGGGCTGCCGATGGCAAGGTTGTCGCCGTTCTGGGTTTGCGGATGAGGCCCGAAAAGGAATTCAGCCGCATTTTTTCTGTAGGGCGCATGGGCGAGAACGGCGAGGCCTACGCCTTTGATAGCCGCGGTGTCATGCTGACCGCTTCGCGGTTTGACGACGATCTCAGGAGAATCGGCCTTATCACCAATACCCCGGATTCAAGCTCCATCCTGACCGTGCAACTCCTCGACCCCGGCGTGGACCTCGAGAGCGGCGAGCATCCGCTCAAGCCGCGCTATAAGCTGCCCCTGACTCGCATGGCCGCCGCCGCCACGACGCAGTGGGATGGTTATGATGTCAACGGCTACCGCAATTATCTCGGGGTAAAGGTAATTGGGGCCTGGCAGTGGCTTCCCGATTACGGCTTTGGGGTCGCCGTCGAAGTCCCCACCGAGGAAGCCTTTCAAACCCTTTACTTGTTGCGCCGGGTCTTCCTTTCGCTCTTCCTGCTCCTTATCCTGAGCGGCATCGCCATCTTCGCCTTCTCCCTGCTCGTCGAGCGGTTGGAGGCCTCCCTCCGCAAGAGCGCGCTTGCCGCGCGGCGCCTGGGCCAATATGTCCTCGTCCAGGAAATTGGCCGCGGGGCTAACGGAATGGTCTATCGCGCCCGCCACACCCTCCTGCGCCGCCCGGTTGCCATCAAACTCCTCAGCCCGGACCTCACTAACGAATCAACCGCCGCCAACTTCGAGCAGGAAGTCCAGATGACCAGCCAGTTGACCCATCCCAATACCGTCGCCATTTACGACTATGGCCGAACCCCGGAGGGCTTGTTCTATTATGCTATGGAGTATCTCAGCGGCATCGACCTGCACCGCCTCGTCCGCCAATTCGGCCCTCAGCCGGAGGCACGCGTCATCCATATTCTGCGCCAGGTCTGCGGTTCGCTGGCCGAAGCCCATCGCACCGGCCTCATCCATCGCGACATTAAGCCCGCCAATATCGTCCTGACGCGGCGCGGCGGCGTTTGCGACCTTGTCAAAGTCCTCGACTTCGGCCTGGTCAAGGCGGTGAATTGGGGGTCGAAGGGGGTGGCGGCCAACGCGGTGGTCGGCACTCCACACTTCATGTCCCCGGAGGCCATCCAGGAACCGGAAGCCGTTGATGCCCGCAGTGACCTTTACTCGGTCGGAGCGGTCGGTTATTGGCTGCTCACCGGCAAAACGCTCTTTGCCAACGCCAACGTCAAGCTCCTCCTCGACCAGCAGGCCCACGATGACCCCACCCCGCTCTCAGACATCCTCCCCAACGGCTCCTCTCCAGACCTCCACCAACTCATTATGCGCTGCCTCGCCAGAAACCCCGACGACCGCCCTCAGCGCGCCGAAATCCTGGACGAAGCCCTGGAAGATTGCGCGGGCCCCGACGCTTGGACACCGTCGATGGCCGAAGCATGGTGGCAAGAACACATGGTGGGCGTCGAGATTGTCCCCGCAGCCACAATGCCCGAGAAAACCCTGGTTATTGCGCCTCGGGCGTAGATACTCGCAGACGTGATAGGCGCGGTCGGCGATATATCGGCGCATGGGCTCGTTTACGTCACTTGCCATGGGCGAGAAGCTGACGGGCCCGTGCCTTGGCAAGCCGCATTAGGT
>JBJKSV010000215.1:0-6146 GCA_046703605.1 Limisphaerales bacterium | reverse complement strand
AATTCGGCGTAAACCTTGGGCCGGTTCTGGCTGCGGCAGGCGTGGTTGGTCTGGCGGTGGGGTTCGGTGCGCAACATCTGGTGCAGGAC
The DNA here is from genome assembly GCA_046703605.1 of Limisphaerales bacterium. GTDB lineage: Bacteria > Verrucomicrobiota > Verrucomicrobiia > Limisphaerales > UBA8199 > JAJYHY01. The sequence goes on along the minus strand of JBJKSV010000215.1, from coordinate 6,057 downwards.
GTGATTACCGGCTTCTTCATTCTCCTGGAGAATCAGATTCGGGTTGGGGATGTTGTTGAGATCGCCGGCAAGGGCGGGTTGGTGGAGAAGGTGAACTTGCGAATGGTGATTCTGCGCGATTTGAGCGGGAGCGTTCATTTCATTCGCAACGGCAAGATCGACATCGTGACCAACATGACCAAGGAATACTCCTATTATGTTTTTGACGTCGGAGTGGCTTACCGGGAGGACGTGGACGAGGTCATCGGCGTGCTCAAGGGCATCGATGAGGAAATGCGCCAGGACCCCAACTTCAAGAAAGACATCCTCGCCCCTCTCGATGTGCTGGGACTCGACTCCTTCGGCGATTCGGCAATCGTCATCAAAGCGCGCACTAAAACCAGACCCATTCAGCAGTGGCGCATCGGACGCGAGTTCAACCGTCGCATGAAGAAGAAATTCGACGAGTTGGGTATCGACATCCCCTTCCCGCACCGGACCATCTATTTCGGCAAGGATAAGCAAGGCAGCTCGCCCGCGCTGAACATCGAAATGGAGAGTCCCTCCGGCTCGAGCGAACTGCCGCTCAACACCGGGACATGAGCGAGAACCCGCTCCGCTCATGCCGGCCTCTATGCCTGCCCTGAGCGGCTGGCAAAGATGCGGTTGGCTTCTTCGAGGGTCTCCTTCGAACCGATATCAAACCACAAACCCGGGACCGTCCATGTATAGACATTTAGCCGCGGATAGAGCCACTGGACAAGGCGTCCGGGCTGGTCAGCGTTGTTGCCTTCGGCGACGTATTGCCGGATGAGGGGCAGGGTGGCGCGCGGATAATAGTAGAGGGCAATGGCCGTGATGGTGGCGGTGGGGTTCTTCGGTTTTTCTTCGAAAAAGGTGATGTGGCCGTCAGGGGCCAGGGTGATGGAGTTGTATTTCTTGATTTGCTCCAGGTCATTGACGTCGAAAACGGCGACCACCGGGGCACGGCGCTCACGGCACACCCGCCCAAAATCGGAAAGCGGGTCGCTGAAGAGGTTGTCGCCGGCCACCACGATCAGGTCGTCATCGACCTGCTGTGTTTTGAGGACGAACTCCATGTCGCCAATGGCGCCGAGCTTGTTGGAATCGTCGGTCGAGCCGTCGTTGACGACCGTGAAGTCGAGCTTGGCCTTGGTGGCGCGGTAGTTATCGGACCATTCCTGGAAATGGCGGGCGAACTTGGCGTTGGTGACCACGTAAATGCGGTCCAGGCCGCCGATGGGGGCCAGGTTGTCCAACACATACTCGATCATCGGCTTGCCAGCGACTTTGAGCAACGGCTTGGGTTGGGTGAGGGTCAGAGGATAAAGCCGGGTTGCATAACCGGCGGCAAGGATAATGACTTTCATTGGAAGCGCTATTTATCATTGAATAGATCGGGCGCAATACCGCGTGCCAGTTCCTGGCAATGGGCCAGGATCTCCGAAGCATTCTCGCACTGGAGGGCGAAGCCCGCCAGTTCCTTGGCTTCAGAAATCTTCAGGCGCCGAACGATAAACTTGAGGGAGGTCACAGAGGCAGGCGCGGCGCTGAGCTCGTCAATGCCCAGCCCCAATAACAACGGCGCCAGCACGGGGTCGCTGGCCATCTCGCCGCAGACGCTGACCCAGAGCTTGTGGCGGTGCGCCGCCTCGACCGTAGCCTGGATTAGGCGGACGATGGCGGGATGGGTTGGTTCGTAGAGGTGGGCGATCTTCTCGTTCATCCGGTCCACCGCCAGCGAATACTGGATAAGGTCGTTGGTGCCGATGCTGAAGAATCTCAGGCGCCGGGCCAGGGAGTCGGCCACCATGACAGCCGACGGGGTCTCGATCATGGCGCCGACCTCGAGGTGTTCATCAAAGGGAACGCCATCCGCGCGCAACTCGGCCTTGTATTCCTCGACCAGGGCGTTGGCCTGCTTTAGCTCATCAAGACCCGAGATCATCGGGTACATCATTTTCACATTGCCCTCCGCGCTGGCGCGGAGGATGGCGCGAAGCTGGTCGCGAAAGACATCCCGCTCCTGGAGGCAGAAGCGAATGGCGCGCCATCCCAGGAATGGGTTCAGCTCCTTAGTGATGGGCAAATGGGCCATGAACTTGTCTCCGCCGAGGTCCAGCGTCCGGATGACCACGGGCAACGGCTTGAGGGCCAGGGCCACTGTGCGGTAGGCCTGATATTGTTGCTCCTCAGTGGGCAGGGTCTCGCGGTTCAGGAAAAGGTATTCGGTTCGGAATAGGCCGACGCCTTCGGCGCCGTTGGATGTGACGTGGGTCGCATCCTCGGCTTGCTCGATGTTGGCCGAGAGGAAAACGCGGTGGCCGTCCAATGTCACGGCCGGTTTAGGGAGGGTGTCGCGGAGTTTCTCCTGGAGCGAAATCTGCCTGCGTTCAAGCTGGCCATATTGGAAGAGGGTCTGATCCGTTGGCGTGATGACAAGAGCGCCGTTAAACCCATCGAGCAGGGCGAATTGGCCGGTCTGAAGTCGCTGGCTCACGTCCTTTAGGCCAACCACCGCCGGGATTCGGAGGGAACGGGCCATAATGGCCGTGTGGGAGGTGCGGCTGCCGACGTCGATAGCGAAGCCGAGAACGCTGCGTTTATCCAACTGGGCGGTGTTGGAAGGGGTCAGGTCATGACTGATAATGATGCAAGGTTCCTTAAGGTGGCGCAGATCCAACTCCGCCTCGATCCCCAGGAGGTTGTTCAAGACCCGAGCGGTGACATCCCGCATGTCAGTCGCCCGCTCTCGCAGGTAATCGTCTTCGACCGATGCCAAGCTCGCCGCGTAACGCTCCGCTACGGTATGGAAGGCGTATTCGGCATTGACCTTTTGCTCCTGGACAATTCGCAGCACCTCGTCCAGGAGCGTGCGATCCTCCAGCACAAGCAAGTGCGCGTCGAAGATGCTCCCCTCGGCCGCGCCCATTGCCTGGCTGACTCGGCGTTGGACCTCCACGATCTGATGCCGCGTCTGAACCAACGCTCGCTCAAGCCGGTTCACCTGGTCTGTAACGTCCTTGTCCGATAGCTCTTTGCGTGCCAAGGAGGGGCGGACCCGGTCCAGTACAAGGACCTTCCCTCGGCAGACACCGGCGGAAACCGGGATGCCGTGGAAAATCAACTCGCCTTTTATTTGGGCCTCGGCCACGGATAATTCTTAACCAAAGCCGGCTCACTTGGAAAGAGTTTCCTTGCCGTGCCCGCAATTCTCACGGTGGCTCCGCCACAACCACGAATGGGCAGCGAGGAACACTGAGCCATCCGCACATCGTGCGTGTTGGCGCCGATTCGCCGTTAGAGAACCGGAGGATGAGAATTGCTGTTGTCCTGCACATTTTTCTTGATTCCTAGCGATTTCTGTTTTTTCACTGTTCATGCACACTGCGCTGAACCCGTATGAAGAAGAGCTCCTCAGATACGCACTCCGGCCTGCTTGCCGGCGGGAATTGGGTGATTGACCAAGTCAAACTCATTGACATTTATCCGCAACCGGAACAGTTGGCCAATATCCGACGCCAGTCCGTCGGCACGGGTGGGGCCCCGTTCAACGTCCTGGTGGACCTCGCCAAATCCGGCGCTCCGTTTCCGCTTTTTGGGGCGGGACTAGTCGGCAAGGATGCGCTAGGCGAGCAGGTTCTGGATACCTGCCGCAGCCACAACATCGATGTCCGCTACTTGAGTGGGACGCCCAAAGCGCCAACCTCCTATACTGATGTTATGACCGAGCAGGGCCATGGCCGCAGAACTTTTTTTCATGCCCGAGGGGCCAACGCGCTATGGCGGGGGGCGGACCTCGATTTCAACAAGGTGCGTCCGCGGATTTTCCACCTGGGCTATCTGCTCCTGCTTGACGCGCTGGATCAGCCCGACCCGAGATTTGGCACTCGGGCCGCGCGGCTGCTGGCTCAGGCCCAGGAAGCCGGGGTTAAAACCAGCGTCGATGTGGTCAGTGAGGACAGCGACCGTTTCGCGCGGATTGTCAACCCGGCTCTGCGCCACGTCGATTATTGCATCCTCAATGAAATTGAAGCGGCCAAGACCACTGGCTTCAAGATCCGGCAGCCGGACGGTCCGCTGGATACGGTAGCGCTCCGGCACGCCGCGGGCGCTCTGCTCCAGCGCGGCGTCGGGGAGTTGGTGGTGATCCATTTCGCCGAAGGCGCCTTCGCCCGAACCCGCCGAGGCGAAGACTTTTGGCAACCGTCGCTGCGAGTGCCGCAGAAGGCCATTGGCGGGACGGCCGGGGCGGGAGACGCCTTTTGCGCCGGGGTTCTCTTGGGCCTGCACGAGGGCTGGGAGCTGCAACGGGCGCTTCTGACCGGCGTCTGCGTTGCCGCCGCCTCTCTCTCCGACGCCACCTGCACCGCGGGAGTCAAATCGCTCAACTCGTCCCTTGCCCTGGCGCGCAAATACGGCGTGCGAGCGCCGATCGATCCCGAGGATTGATCGGCCAACAACCAACATCTGATGCGCTCCGGCTGGATTGGATGCTCGATGTTGAAGGTTGCATCTCGCAGGGCCTATTGCCCGTCGAGCGAAGGGAACTTGTGTTCCGCGCTTCTTGCGTCCTGCGTCTCTTCTCCCTTCGGCTCGCGCAGCTTGATGAGCGCGGCCATGGCTGCCTGACTCTCGGCGGCCTTCTTGCTTTTGCCTCTGCCGCGGGCCAACTCGCTTCCCCGATGAAGAACGGTGCATTCGAAGACCCGATCGTGATCAGGACCGGTCTCGGAGACGACGCGGTATCGAGGCGCTTCGGGAGAGACTGCCTGGAGCAGTTCCTGGAGTTCGCCTTTCGGGTTGTCGAGAACTGGCAAGGCCGAGACCTCCCCAAACTCCTTTAGAAAGTCGCGCAGGATAAACCGGCGCGCCGCTTCGAATCCACCGTCCAGGAACACAGCCCCAAGGATGGCCTCAAAGGTGTCGGCCAGCGCCGAGTCGCGTTCCCGCCCTCCATGCATTTCCTCTCCCCGGCTCAGAATCAGGTGCTTGCCCACGCCTAACTCCCTCGCATGCCTGGCCAAACTAGCGCGGTTGACGAGATTGGCGCGGGCCTTTGTAAGGGGCCCTTCTCCGAAGCCAGGGAATCTCTCGTAGAGTTCCCGTGTGAGAACGAGCTGCAAGACGGCGTCGCCGAGAAACTCCAGCCGCTGGTTGGTTTGGATTGGCACGCCCTGTTCATGCGCGACCGATGGATGGGTGAGGGCCAGTTGGAGCAAGTCAGGATCCAGGAATGCATAGCCGAGTACCTGTTGTAGTTCCTGGTAATCCGCCACGCACCCGCCTCCCTTCAACTTGGCCGCGCTTCGGCCTGCTCAATCGCCGGCTCGTTGCCAACCGTCTCCTGGGACGTGGCCGGAACGGACGGTTCGGGTGTGACTGGAGCAGCCGGCGCCGTGCCGGACGGCGGGTTTAAACCGTGCTCGAGCAGCGCGGCCACGTCGCGCTGGACGGCCTCGAGATGGTTGAGTTGGAGCTCCGGGTCGATAATGCTAAACACGTCGCCGCTCTTCGGTTCCTCATAGACAAAGAGGCGGCGCCCGTCGCGCGCAAGCTGTTCCTTGACCTTGAGCAGACGTTTTCGTTCGAGCATGACGGCCAGGATGTAACCGGCGGGAATGTACTGCGGGTCGTTCAACTCAATCAACTGCCGGAGCAGAGACAGGGCTGTGGTCTTCTGGATCGGCTCGTTGGGCCGCGGCGGCGCCTCATAAACTCCCTGCCAATAAGAGATAAATCCTTTTCGCTCACGCGCTCCATTGCTGTACTGGGTTTCCCAACACTGCTGGCAGACATCGGAGCGCCGGAACTCGGCTTTCTCATCGAAGAGCAGCGTGTGGTACGGCGTCTGGTGCGCAAAAGGCTTGCCGCATGCCGTGCATGCGCGAGCGCGTGGTTGAATATTCCAATCCGTCATCTGACCTCTCCGCTCACGCGGCCGCCCGGCCTTGCCGTCGCCGAATCAGGGGTTTGGATTCGCCTGTAACGACCTGGCGCGTGATATGGACCTGGAGGATGTCGTCGCTGCTCGGGGCGTCGTACATGACATCCAGC
>JBJKSV010000214.1:0-4524 GCA_046703605.1 Limisphaerales bacterium | reverse complement strand
CTCTGGATTTCCGGTGGCGACCGCGACGGCTTGATTTTCATCGGCCAGCGGACGCACGCGTATCTAAAGGAACATGACGTGCCGCACATCTGGCACGTCGATTCCGGCGGCCACGAGTTTGCCGTCTGGAAGAATGATCTCTATCTCTTCGCCCAACGCATCTTCCGGTGATGTTCTACCGGCCTTGGACAGATCTGCTCGATTCGCTCGCATCAGCAACTGCTCAGGTGGCCGATAGGAGGGTGGAGGCCCTCGTTCGCCACGGTGGCGTGCCGGAGACGCGGACGAGGGCGTCCGCGCTCCTATCGCATGCGTGCCGTAGCTTGACCTGAGAAGTTACCCGGTATCAACCCGATTTCACAAAGCATCAACCAATGAACCAACTCAGCCCTCCGCGCTCCTTCACTTCAAGAATGCCGGGCCCGATGAAAACGGCCGGCTTCAGCCTCTTACTGTTGACTGCGCTGGCCGCGAGCGCCCAAACCTCGACCTCCGGCCAGCCCGTCATCGGGAGGATTGAGGCCTCGAAAACCGGTCCGCCGATTTCGCCGAATGTCTATGGTCAATTCCTCGGGCAGGCCGGCGGCCTCATTTATGGCAGTCTTTGGAGCGAGATGCTCAGGGACCGCAAATTCTATTATGCGGTTGAGCCCGCACCTGCCGGCGGCGGCGGGCCTGGATTCCGGGGCAGGCGCGGTGGCGGCGGGTTCTTCGGTCGTGGCGGCGCCAAGCCCGGAGATTGGAACCCTGTCGGCCCCGGCGATTCGGTTGTCATGGACACGGAGCATCCATTTGTCGGCGATCACACACCGTTGGTGATACTCGCCGGCTCCGCATCACGCGGCATCCGCCAGACGGTCGTCAATTTCGTTAAAGGCACAAAATACAGTGGCCGCGTGGATTTGGCCGGGGATCCCACCGCAAAAGTTTCGGTCAAGATCGTCTGGGGCGACGGCGCCAGCGCGGTGAGTCAGACGATTCCAGTCGGCAACTTGGACGAAGCGTACAAGAGGTTTGCCTTTTCTTTCGAAGCCGAAAACTCCGGCTCCGGCCAGTTTGAAATCATCGGCACCGGGACTGGCTCATTCCATATCGGCGCGGTTTCCCTCATGCCGGCCGACAATCTCGAGGGCTGGCGGCCTAATGTGATCGCGGTCCTCAGGTCCCTGCACTCCGGCGTTTACCGCGTTCCAGGGGGCAATTTCGTTTCCGCCTTTGAATGGCGCAATTCCATCGGCGACCCCGATAAACGCCCGCCCATCTACGATCCCGTCTGGCGCGCCGTTCAGCCGAACGATGTGGGCGTGGATGAGTTTATGACGTTGTGCAAGCTTCTGGGAGTCGCGCCCTACATCACCGTCGATGCCGGTTTGGGCGACGAGTGGTCTGCGGCCCAACTCGTCCAATACTGCAACGGCACTGCCACCACCCCAATGGGCAGACTGCGCGCCGCCAACGGCCATCCCCAGCCCTACCGCGTCAAGTTCTGGGGTATCGGCAATGAAATGTGGGGAATCACCAACCAGTATGGCGCCATGAGTCTCAATCAGTTTGAGTTCAAGAACAATGAGTTCGCCAAGGCCATGAGGGAGATGGACCCGACGATCCGACTGATTGCCTGCGGGGCCATGCCAGATACAATGACCGGTTCCCGGCAATCGTTGGGCCTGGGCGTTGATCATCTCATGGACCGATTTTTAAGTTCTCGTGGTTCGGGTGTTACCTCCACCGATACTTGGGAATCAGCGCTGGGTGTCTCGTTCCAATCGTTTATCCATAGCGACCTCGTTCCGCATTATCTTTCACCCGAGGATTGGACCGGCAACCTGCTCGAACATTGTTTCAACGACTTCGACCTCATCAGCGAGCACTTCTACAACTACGGCGCAACCCACTTCAGCCTTGCTGAAGCTCGCCAGGTGCCGAATGATCCTGATGAACCCATGACGGATTGGATGCGCCGCCCCGCCAACCACATCCGCCTCAAATACGAGGAATACAAGGAATACGAAAAATTGATCCCCAACCTCGCTGCTCATCCCAAGCCGCTGGCCATTGATGAATGGGCCTACTTTGGCGGCCATTATCCCACCTATCCGGCCTACGCCTGGGTATTCCAGGAAATGTTCCGGCACTCCGGCATCTTCCGAATGGGGTGTCAGACTTTTGCCACCTCGCTGCTGGCCCACCATGGAGCGAACGTTTCGCTGACCGCCAATGGCCTGGTTTTCAAACTCTATCGCGACCACTTCGGCACGATTCCGGTTGAGGTCTCCGGCAATTCGCCGCAGCCCACGCCCACTGAACCGCCCGGTGGCGAGCAACCCAAAGTCAACGCCGGCAACCCCACCTTTCCCCTGGACGTCGTTGCTGCTTGGGCAAAGGACCATCACGCCCTGACCGTGGCGGTCTTGAACCCCACCGACGCGGCACAACCCCTCAAGCTCGCCATCACCGGCGCCGCCCTCTCAGGCAAAGGCACTTTGTGGCGGCTCGCGCCCGAAGGCAACGATACCCGCCACCCCAGTATCACCAGTTCGCCTGTTGATTCCACACCCGGGTCGCTTACTCTCCCGCGGCTGAGCGTGAGTATCTACGAGCTTTTGGTAGCACGTTGAGCGCCGCGACGCATCCACCCTCCACAATTCACCGCGCCGCGGGCGAGGCACTCTTCTCCTCCAGTTTGTCGAGTTCCTGAAAAGCAGGGTCAGCCGCTTGCGCTGCCCATTCGAGTTCCTCGCCCTCTTCTTCCAGTTCAAAGAGGCGACGGACCAAGGCGCGTCGTTGGGCACGGTTCAGGCTCGGCAGTTCATCTGGAATCAGTGGCACTCATAGCCTTAGGGCCGAACCTCTCGCCGGAGGATCTCGTCGAGCAGCACCGCGCTGGCTACTTCGTAAACAACGGCGCGCCGTTCGGCGAACAAAGCGAAAAGCTTATTGCGTTCTATCGCGCAGAGGACGCGAAACCGGCCGGCGCGAACCTTATAGAACCTTTCCAGCGGCGGTTCCAGCACCACCGGGCGAATCTCCTGCCTTTCCACTTTATCCAACTCGCGCAAGATAGTCCGTCGCGATTCCGGGGCAAGCGTTCGGAGGAAAGCCCTCACTTCCTCAGAGGTGTGAACTGTCATTGAATTCCCGCTTGGTCTGGGCGAGGGATTTGAATCGCATCTTGCCGGACTGGAACTTTCGGATGGCCTTCATGGCCCTTGGGTTAGCGAGAGTCTCGATGGTCTCAAGCAGGGCTTCAAACCGCTCCTTTGGAACAAAGAATCCGGCCACCGCATCGTGGCGCGTAACGGCTACGACGTCATCGGACCTGAGAATCGAGGGCAACAGCCTTTGTGCCTCTGTTACCGAAACAGTAGATTTCATGCATAATTTATATAGATCATTGCGGCTGCCAAGGCAATTCAAAACATGGGAAGGGCTCTATATTGCCACCTGGCAATGTGGAGGCTTGACCTCTTGCCCTCAAACCACGATGACAGGGTTGCGCAGGGTGCCGATTCCGCTGATTTCGATCTCAATCGAGTCGTTGGGACTGAGCGTAAAGGATTCCGGCGGCACGATGCCCGTTCCGGTGAGCAACACCGCGCCATGCGGGAAGTTTTGACTACGGAAAAGGTAGTGCGCGAGATCCTCGAAGGCCCGGCTGAGTTGGCCGACGGAGGTTTGGCCGGTGAACACGGCGTTCCCGCCGCGCTTGATGACCAGGCGGATCGTCCACTCGCGCACCGTGGTTTCAAGGACGCCCAGGGCGATCCACGGGCCCAGGGCGCAAGAGCGGCTGTAAATCTTGGCTTGCGGCAGATATAACAGGTTCTCGCCTTCGATGTCGCGAGAGCTCATGTCGTTGCCGATCGTGCAGCCCACCACGCTGCCCTTGGAGTTGAGCACAAGAGCCAGTTCCGGCTCCGGCACGCTCCAGGTCGCGTCTTTGCGGATGCCAACCGGTTCGCCGGGCCCGACGACCTTCTGTCCGAGCGATTTGAAAAAGAGTTCGGGTCGCTCGGCCGAATAGACTTTGTCGTAGGCCGTCGCGCTGAAATCGGACTCCTCCATGCGCGCCGTCTTGCTGCGGCGGTAGGTGACACCCGCCGCCCAGACCTCCTGTTGCTCCACGGGCGGAAGCAACTCAACGGCCGCCAGCGGAACGCGCGGCAAGCCCCGTTTTGCGAGTTCCCCGACGCGCGCCGCCGGATTCTCGTCTTCCAAGAGCGGCGTCAGATGCGTAATGCCAGCCGCAGAAAGATCGATGACCGCGGAGTCCTCCACGATAAGCCCTACGCCAAAGGCGGTATCCCGTTTGAATCGGCAAAGCTTCATTGGCCGCAGGGTATCAGGTCCCCCGTCCAGAGGCATGCAGATTCCTGTGAGACGTTATCGGTCCGCGTGGTGAGGGCCTTTGATTCCGGTCAGTTGAGGAGGCGATACCAGTTGTCGCGCTGGTGGGGGTCATAGCCGAGGTCGGCGATGAGACGGCGCATATCTTCGACGCTCATCCGGTAAGTAGTTCCGGCC
>JBJKSV010000213.1:0-3543 GCA_046703605.1 Limisphaerales bacterium | reverse complement strand
GGCTCGAGATTGCCAAATTCGGCCGCGGCATGCATCAGGGTGTCGCAATAGCCGTCAGTGGATGTCAGCCCCCGGGCCAGCAACAGATCGTCACAACAATCCTCGCGCACCCCCCGAATGGCAACGTTCAGGAGCCAAAGCACGGGATTGAACCACCAAATCACCTGCAGGACGATCTGCGCCCAGTTGATCCAGAGGTCGCCCCGAAGCACATGGGCCAGCTCGTGGGCCAGGATTACCCGCAACTCCGGTTCTGAAAGGCGAGACAGGTTGAGTGATGGGAGCAGGATTCTCGGCTGAACGATTCCGAGGGCGACAGGGACTCCGACTCGCGGAGAGAGCAGCAGGGTCGGGGTTCGTTTCAGTCCCAAGTCGGACGCGAGCGTCCTAAGAATGTCGTGCAAGGCCCCGCTCGTGACGGCTTCGCTTTGAGATACTTCCCGGCGCAAGCAAACCACCTTGCGTCCAACCCAAATGAACATGGCCAGGCAGCCACCCACGTGCAGGAGCATGAGCCAGGTTGTCCAGGAAAGAGGTGAGGAGATCGCGGATGGCACTGGGCGAGCCGAGCCGGCCGCAGGCTGGAGCCCCTGTGGCCATGCCTGGCTCAAAGCGCCAGCGCTCTGCTCCGCTGTCCGCAAACTGATTTTGGGGGATACGGTGCGTTCGGAGAGAGCCGGCAAAGGAGAAATCTCTGGCGAGGCCGAGTTCAGCCTTGTTGCCGGATGGCTTGGAACCGGCGCGACTACGTCCGGACCGAGTTGGCTGAAAATCCCCGAGGGCGCCGGGAGGAATGGTGGGATGGCGAACTTCAATAGCGCCAGCAGCAGGACACCGTAGCGCCACGGAGAGGGCCACCGCCGCCTCCAGGCGACAAGCACCAACAAGCCCGCGGCGGTGAGCGCCGCCTGCCAGCTTGCGTGCCAAGTGAACTCCCACCAACGTGGCGAGAGACGATTCAAAAAGCTGATAAGTACATTCATCGTTGACTCTCCTTCTGTGAACGCTTTTGAGCTTGATACTCAATATCCAACGCTTCGCCCGGTTCTCTGTGGTGCGGGACGCCTTCCGCGCGGGCCGGACGTTGCTGCCCGCGCAGATCATCCAACAGCGCCTGGAGTCGTTCCGCTTCCTCCTGGGTGGGTGGCCTTGTTTCAAAGAGCGAGGCTACCAGGGAAATGGGGTCGCCCTCGAATACGCGATGCACCAGGTCGCAGAGCAGGTGCGTGAAAGTGGATTCGCGGGCGCGGGTGGCGTGATAGATGAACGCCTTGCCAACCGGCCCTTTCTTCCTGGCGACCAATCGTTTGGCCTCAAGCCGCTTCAACAGGGTCAGCACCGAACCGTGGGCCATTGGACGGTAGCTGCTGAGGCTGTCCCGGATTTGGCGTGCCGTCGGTTCGTGCAGCCGATAGACGCAGGCCAGCACGTCCCGTTCCGCCGGTGGCAACCGCAATATGTTCATAAGTGCGCTCCTGGGATCTTGTGCTTGTTGGGGGGGAGTTTTAGCTCGATCCCCTGAATCTGGATACAGTATTTAGACTCCGGTCTATTTTGTCAACAGCAAAAATAAGACGAACGTCTAAATTCAAATGATGGATAATTGGTGGAGGGGAGCAAAGACCTGACTCGCCTGGACCTTCGGTCAGGAGGTCCCGACGAGCTTAAGCGTAAGATGGCTGGTTTTTCCAGGACGGACCTCAACATCCGCGGCGCGCCCGTATCCACAGCTCTGCACGTCTCCATGGGCGGGGTAGGGAATCAGCTCAACAATCCGGTGACGTCCCGGCGGAACCAGCGGGAAGACAAAATGGCCGCTGGAGTCCGGCTTGGTGCGGAAGCCGGAAAAAAACCAAGCCATGATGCCGTCTGGAATGAGATCACCCTGGTATTGAAAGAGAACCTTGTGGGGCTGCCGCCTTGGAACAACCGGCAGGACGCCTTCCACGCGCCCCCAGGGCTGAAGCCGGACAATGCCGCCTGGCATCTGCGCGGGGTTCACGTCCGCATAGCCTTCAGGGTCGGCGACGACGACCCGGCGCGTTCCTTCGGGATACATCACCTTTCCCTGGAGGTCGGTGTGCCGCAAAGCGTCATCCGTGCGATTCTGGTGCTGAAAGCCGCCGGGGACCAAGGCGAGCGAGTTCAGCCGCGCCAGGTCAGGAAATCCCACGTCGGCCAGGCCCGCCGCCGAGCTGTCCGGGTTGAGCACAACGAGTTGCCGGAGCGAGGCGCGTTTGAGCGCAATGTGGAGCGTGGCCAGTCGTTCATCGGGCGCAACGAAGCGAGAAATGGTTGGGGCGTATCCCGGCGCATCGAACTTGAGAAAGTAGCCGGCATTGGTGCCGCCGGAAGTCATCGGCTCATTAATCACGTCGTGGAATTTGCCGCCGTCAAAACTCATCCGAAACCGCTCGATGTCGGACCACTCGGGGCCTTGCGTCCCTGGATCGCCGAGGGTCATCTCGAACCTGGGGATCGGTTTGCCGGTGACTGCGTCGCGCACGGTGCCGGCGACCACCAGTTCGGGACCGACGGTGAGGACCAACTCCGGCCCGCCTGGGCGCGTGGGATAGCCGTTGAGTTGCATAAAACCCTTGGCGTAAACCCCCGCCTCGAGTTTCACATCGGGCACATGGGCGAAGAGAACGCGTCCTTGGTCGTCGGTCTTGCCGCGCAGGGCGAGTTGGGCGGCCCATGGATTGCTGCCGTAGCCGTGCGTGTTCATCGGGTCGGCATTGATATCCACTTCCGCTTGAGGGACTGGCTGACCCGTCCAGTCGAGCACCCTCGCTCGCAATGGCTTCCCGCGGCTCAGCACCAGTTTGACCGGCCCGGACCCCGGCCGCCAATCGACCTTGAGAGTCGTTGCGGCGAACCCTTCGGCGTTGCCGGTAAGGAGTTGCTGACCGGAGGGAACACCGGTGAACTTGAAGGTGCCGTCGTCCGCGGTCTGGGTTCTCTTTGAGTCGGTAAAGTAGAGCCTGCCGAGCAGAACTTGGGCGCCGGCCACAGGAGTATCCTCCGGATCGAGTACAACTCCACGCAATACCGCCGCCGGCGCCAGGTGTAGGGCATAAGTTCCAGCGCGGAGTTGTTGCTCAATTTGCGGATCAGCGCTGACGTCCACGGTGCTCGATGGGCCGAACTGGGGGGCCATCGCTTGCAGGCGCAGGCTCCGAACCAGTTCCGGCGCCACGGAGCGGACCTGCCATCGGCCACTGGCATCGGTCTTGACATGGAATTCGGCTATGTGTGTCTCGCGATGCGAAAACGAGCCAAAGCCTTTGAGATCGTGGCCGTCCACGCCGGCCCCGGCCACAGGTTTACCGTCGGGTCCCATTACGACGCCGCCCAGGGTTACCGCACGCGCCAAGCGCAGCACATATTGCGCCGGAACCGTTTCACCGTGCGCCGGCCAGAAGCTCAGCAAAGTACTGGCGAAGCCAGCGGCGCGCACATAGAACTCAATGGTGTCCGCCCCGCGTGGAAATGTGGCCTCCAGCGTTCCCGCGTTATCCGAGAGCAGATGCTTGAAAGTGG
>JBJKSV010000212.1:0-4205 GCA_046703605.1 Limisphaerales bacterium | reverse complement strand
GGGCAGACTCCGGACTCGCTCGCGAATACCCTCCGGCAGTTCGACTCCCAACGATTGCAGGAAAGCCACGCCGCTGGTCCGCTCGATGGCCGGGGCCGGAATCCGGTTCTCCGCCTCCAGGCTCAGTACCTCGGCATGAGGCGGGGGCCCCTCGAACACCGCGTCGCGGCTCAAGTAGAGCGCAGGACGCCCCGGCAGCACGCAAAGAATCACCGGCGCAGGCGCGCCGTCCGCTCGAACCAGGCGCAGGCGGTAATCATCAGCCTCGGTTTTGGCGGGACTGATCGCCCAGCGCAACGGCTCCGTTACCCGCGCCAGCGGCACGCCGACGCTGTCTGTAATGCGGCCCTCGAGCAGACGCGTCCGCAAGGCGCGGCCCAGCGCGGCCGAGGTCTGCGGATCGTTGTAGCGCAGGTAGCCTCCCAGGTAAGCGCGACCGCCGAAAAGTTCCCAGAGAACCTCCCCTTCGGTCGTAAATTGGATGGCGCCTTCGTTCCGCTGGTGCCAGATGTTCTGAATCTGCGCCGGCTTGAGCAGTTCGTAAGTCTCATAATGCGGGCGCCGGTAATAAAGACGCGGCCCCGCCTCCTCGATCGCCAGGCGAAGGTCGGTCTCCCCGGCTTCGGCCAGAGCCACGGGCGCGGACTGCGGCAGGAGTTGCCCTAGCTTCTGCTTCCATTTGTCGATCTCCCGCTCCCGTCGCCATTGAGCGAGCCGTCCCTTGATGGCGTCCAGGTCGGTAACCTGCTCCATGAAAGCGGGAATGGCAACGCCCTGCTCCTTGGCGGCGTTGGCGATGTAGAGCCAGAACTCGTACTCATCCCGTGGCGCCGAAGGCCAGATATCCAGCCCGTCCCAGCCATACCCACCCAGGTGAACGCCCAGTTCCTCCAGGTCCCAATACGTGATCCGCTTGCTCCTTTGGCACCGCGCAAAAACCGTCCGGATTCTTCCAACGAACTTGGTCTCCGCCGGCTTCAACGAACGCCCAAGCGCCGTTCTTAAGCGTGTGGCGACATCCACGGGAGGCGGCGGGGGCGGAGGCTTGGGCTCCGCCCTACGCGACGCCGTCGCTGCCGCGGAACCTGAACTGAGTCTGCGAACGATCGCGGCGCTATGTTCGGCCTGGAGCGCCCTAACCGCCGCGAACAGGTGCGGGCAGTCGTATCCCTTAGGACAGGTGCAGGTGCCCCACCAGTCATGCTCCTCCCCGTCATATTCCAGATGGACTCGGTGCGCGCCATCCTCTTCTACCTCGGCGGCGTAGCCGTACCCCTCCACCTCGGATGACAGATTGCGCACCCTGCCCTCTCGGAAGAGTGTGGCGCCTCGGCGCCGCGCTTCCGCCGGGAAGCTCTTCAAGAAAAGCTGCGCCGAGGCAGGGTCCAACAATCTGAAGTCATCATCCATCAAATAAGTATAAAGGCGCTAACAGCGGTGACAAGAGGGCATTCGTCCGGTCAGCCGTGGTTTGTAATTCAGTCGAGCGCCGAGGGCTGTAAGCGCCGTTCAGAGAAGGTGTTGCATCACTGCGTTTGTGCGGGCTTGAACTTGCCCGGCGGCTCGGTGAACTCTTCCCGATAGGGCTGGCGCATCTCGTAGAGGCGGAGCCGCGCCTGCATTGCCAAGACGGCATTCTTGTCACCCGCCTTGCGGGCCAGGTCAATGGCGCTTTGCACGCTTTGTCGGGCTTCCCTGAACTGGCCGGCTTCGGCGTAGGCCATGGCCAACGTGTCCAGCACAAACGGCTGGCTGCCTCCGGTCAAGGCATTGGCACGGGTCGCAACAGCTACGGCCTCGGCTCCATTACGCACGGCGGGCTTCTCGTCCGAGGCCAGGACTCGGGCCAGATAGATGAGGCCTTGGAGGTCATTCGGCGCGCGCTCGAGGGCGTCTCGAAAGCGTGCGACAGCATCGGTGTCGCGGCCCTGGCGGAGGAGCGTTTTGCCGGAGAGATAATAGGGCCGAGGGTCTGCGGGGTCGAACCGGATGGCCTCCCCATACTGGCGCATCGCTTCGTCGTATTGACCGAGCTGGGACAGCAAGGAGCCAAGATTGTCATGGGCCAGCGGGGCGGAGGGATCGAGCTGAAGGGCCGCGCGGTATTCAGCCAGCGCCTCTTGCGTTTTGCCTGTGGCAGCCAGGAGGTTGCCAAGATTGTTGTGCGCCTGGACCAGGTCCGGGTCGATGCGGCAGGCTGCTCGGTACTGCTCGAGCGCACTCTCGATTTTCCCCTGAGCCTCGAAACTGAGGCCGAGGTTCACGTGAGCGACGGCATTGCCCGTTGTCACGGCCAGCGCACGGGTGAAGAGGGCTTGGCTGTCCTTCCAGGGGCGCAATTGGAGGTGTGTGGCATAGAGACAGCCGGCGAGCGCAACGCCCGCGGCGATGCCGGTTTGAATCCGGCCAATTCGAAGCCGTTCAATCCAATACGCCGCCTCGAAGGCGATGGCCAGGAAGACGCCGATTAATGGCACATAAGTATAGCGGTCCGCCATGGCCTGGCCTCCGACCTGGACCAAGCCGATCACCGGCACGAGGGTTCCCAGGAACCATAGCCAGCCGACGATCAGATGCGGGTGAGTCCGTCGCAGGCGCCATACCAGAATCGAGATGCCGGCCAGCACGGCAGCGGCGGCTGCCACCGTTGGCCACGGCCAATGGCGAGGTAATGGATAGACCACTGACAGGTTTACCGGCCAAACCGTCTTCCACAGATAACGAGTGTATGAAACAAGGGCGTTGGCAATACGGGCGCCTGCCGGATAGGGGGCCAGGGCAATGACCGCCTTGGAACGTTGAGCGAGGAAGGTGGCGACACACGACCCCGCCGTCAGCAGAAAGAAGGGCCATTTCTCCGCCGCCAATTGGAGCCAGTTGCTTTCAGACCGGCGTCCAAGCGGCCAATAGTCCAGGAGGAGAAGAACAAAAGGAAGGGTAACCAGCATCGGCTTGGCCATAAGGCCGAGGGCGAAGCAGCCCACCGCCAGCCAATACCAGCCAGAGCTGGGCCGAGTCGTTTTGGGGGTGCCGCTCTTCCGCACTCCCTTGTGCTTCGCGGTGTCGGTCGGGCTGAAGCGCGTTGAACTGCGCTCCGCAGTCGTTGCTGCGGCGGGCTGAGGGCCGGTGGCCCTGGACTTCACATAGGCCAGGAGTGCCAATAGCCCTAAGAAGGTGCTCAGCACGTCCTTCCGTTCGGAAATCCAGGCCACTGACTGTATGTGGAGCGGGTGCCAGGCGAAAAGGGCTGCCACCCATGCACTGGGCCACAAGCGCCTGGTCAACCGGAACAGGACCAGCGCCAACAGCATGACTTTGGCAATGTGGAAGAGAACATTGACCAAGTGCTGCGCCCCCGCATCCAATCCGAAGAGCTCGCAGTCGAGCATGTGGGATAGCCAGGTCAGCGGGTGCCAATTGCTCGCGTGCCAGGTCGTAAAGGCCCACTCGACCCCGCTCCAGGTCAAGCCGGCCTCAACGACGGGATTCTCGGTGACGTAATCCGGGTCGTCATAATTGATGAAGGAATAATGGCGGACCGGCAGATAGAGCAACAGGGTGACAAGCGCTATCGCCAGACATACAAAACGCAGACGAACCATTCCCGGATATTCTACCGGCAATATTGCTCTGAAACAAGCCCCGCGCTCGCTCAGCAATCTTATTGACTTCATTTCGGCCTTTCGCGTGTATATCTGCCCGATGAACTTATCGCGGCTTTCAGTGCCGATCGCAGCGCAGGGGTCTAACCCAGTGGTAAGAACACCTGTCCGGTTGAGAGCCGGCATGGGCGCGCTTTTGGGCGCCTTGCTTTGCGCGGGGCTTGCGCTCTCTGCCGCCGCGGCCATTCCAAACACTTCGACTAACTATGTCCAAGGCCAGGTGCTCGTCACCTTCAACAAGTCAGTCGCTTGGAGCACGGCCCAAAGCGCCATGGCGCGGCATTCACTTCAGATCGCCAAACACTATGCATTCCTGTCCCAGCGATTAGGGCAGCACCTGGCCCTGGTGCGTGGGACCAACATGACCACCACCGCTCTCCTGGCCGAGCTCCGGGCTGACCCCGCCGTAGCGGTGGTTGAGCCGGATTACCTCCGGTGGGCCGCGGCCAGCTCGCCACCAAACGACCCACTCTTCGGACGTTTGTGGGGCCTGCAAAACACGGGACAAACCGTCCTATCGGTTGCGGGAACCCCAGGCCGCGA
>JBJKSV010000211.1:0-5831 GCA_046703605.1 Limisphaerales bacterium | reverse complement strand
ACGGGAGGATCACAATCCTCATTTTTGGACTTCTTAGTTCATTTTTCGGACCTGCCAGGAAGTGGTCCAAGGATGTGGATCGGCTTGTGAGTAGAGGGCGTATTAGCCTTCTTCCAGCCTATGCTGGCTTGGGATGGGGCGGAGTGAGAGGTCCCACAAATTGCACCCTCTGGCCCGACTTTCGAGGGCCGGAGAAGACGCCGAGAGCCGAACTCCAGACAGGAATCGGTCTCAACAGGGGTCGCCCGCAGGATCGGAACTGTCCGGTGTAGCGCTGGTGTGGGCGCGCGGTGCCAGCAGCTTGTCGAGCGCCTCTTTTACCACCAACAAATGGCTCGGCTTTTGGATTACCGTATCCACATAGGAGCGATCCTTGGGAGCCTGACCCGTGTACATAACCAGCGGCGTATTGGGAGAGCGCGACTTGATGGCGCGCGCAAGCTCCTCGCCGGTCATTCCCGGCATACGATTGTCCGTGACGACCGCCTCATGAAGCCTCGGCTCAAATCTCGCCAGCGCCTCCTCCGCGCTGGGAACCGAAGTCACGGAATAGCCGAAACACTCCAGAAACCATCTTGTCATGACCCGGGTGTCATCCGTATCGTCAACTAGAAGAATCGTTTTCAAGCCTGTTTGCAGAAGATGTGCCAACCGACGCCTGATTCCGCGTTCATGACACTTGCCATTTGCCTGCCATGCCAACACCGGAGCTGTCAAGCTCTGGGCAGCTTTCGGGCGATGCCGCAGGGTTGCCATCAATTTACGCATGGCGACAGTTTTACGACAGCATTTCGAGTGCCAGCGACCAGAGCTTTTATTCTAAGCCACTCTGCATCAGCGTGTTAAGAGCGCAAAACGTTCCACTCCTGAAGCGCGCGCGGATGCCATAAACGTCAAGAATCCTGACGCCGAAAAGCACATCAACGAGCCGGGAGCCGTCTTCGTGGCACGTCGTAAGTGACAGAGTCACAGCCACATGCGCGGAAGCAGATGGACGCCGGCACCCAGGGTCGCAAACTGTAAGGTTCGCCGACGGTATAACCGCATCTCCCTACTTTGGCTGGGATTCCCCACTCGCGGATTCGGCCTTGCCCATACCGTTTGCCAACCAAGGGCAAAGGCCCAGACGGAAGAGGCGGCACTCTTGGTCCGCAGAGAGACTGCTTTCCGGAGCCGCAGCGAGCTTTGTCTGGCGCCAGCGACCGGGGCTGGTTCCAAACCGACGCTTGAAGCAAGTATGAAACAGCCCCAACTGATTGAAACCGCAGTCCTTGGCCACGTTGAGAACCTTGGCGTTCGGGTCCCGCAACAAACAGGCGGCTTTGAGCAGGCGCATCTCCATCCGCAGGGCCGTCAATGAAATACCGAAGTGCCGATGAAACAATCTGTTGAGATGGCGTTGGCCACACTTGAACTTCTTCGCCAGTTCGCCGACGCGCAAGTCCAGGAATTCGCCCATGGACAGATTCTCGAACGTGCGCATCACAACATCCTCCCCAGGGATGGCCGAGCGGCGTTGGAGCTTCCAGTTCTGGAACTCATTCGACAAGATCGCCCCCGCGATATGCACCAGATGAGAGCGATGCTCCAGATTGAATTGCGGCGGGACCATCCGCATGAGTTTGTGGCACTCCCGCGCAACCGGCCAGGTCGCCAGGTAGCGCCGCCCGGCCTTGGAACCTTCCAACACCTGCGTAACCAGGCAGGACTCATCGGCGGCCAGCAACGGGAGGAGGTGCTCGGTCAGGGTCGAGAACCACGAGAAACTCAACTGGCCCCGTGGATCCGCCAGCACCCTCACCGGGGCTGGCGCTTGGAAGATAAGAATGTCTCCGGGCAATAGAGGTTGCGACGCGTTCCCAACAAGAAATGTCCCGCCGCCTTCAGTGGGAAAGAGGAAATGCAGGCCATTGGCATCGCCCATCCATGGCTCGCCCGGCTTCACGCGCCCCTCGCGCAGACAGAGGTGGTCACCATCCAGCATGCAGACCCTCCTGCGCGCTCAGCGGAACTCCACTATTGATAGACCATTCAGCATAACATCGAAGTCGTTCCCACAACAGCCGTCCGCACTTTGCAATCAACATTTACGTCCCACGTCGCAGAAGGGCTTCACACCTGCGACACCAATTCCACCCGGCAAGCTGTCCATCTGGTCTCCCGGCGGCGTCATTTCTGCCCCACAACTGGAGTCTAAGATAACGTTCCCTTTTACCATACCGAAGACGACATTGTCCATCCTTTTTTCAGTCTCGTCATTTCCGCTATTTTCTCTGCTTGTCCGCTGATCGTCTGTAAGACGGCACCCCAACCTCCTTGTAGCAGCTTCCTTTCGCAAAAGCCGCCGTTCAATTGCCAGCTAGTGGCCGGAAGCGCCCCATCGGCGGCTTGAGCGTGAGAGCTTCATCCGGCCACCCTCCGAGCTTCCGTTCGACCTCAGACCTCCCGGTCAAAGTCGGTCGGCAGGCCGGGGTTGCGGTGATGCTCAAACATGCGGTGGATTTGCCAAGGCGTAACACGTGTGAGCGAGAGTTGCTCAGGAAGTTCGTCCTCTCTGAAAAAGGCCACCGCGTCGGTTTCTGTGCCGGAGGCGGACAACACTCCATCCACGGCCTCACAAAGAATAAACATCTTGTAAACGTGGAAGGGAAATGCCGGTTCATGCGGATGTCTGCTGCGGTCGTATATGGCCAGGATCTTCAAGGGGCGGGCTTTAACACCGGCCTCCTCGTGGATCTCCCGCACCACGTTTTCCGCCGGAGACTCACAAACGTCGGCCCAACCCCCGGGCAGTGTCCAGCAGCCGTCTGATTTCTCCCTGACCAGAAGCACCGCATCCCCGCGAAAGACGACTCCGCGCACATCTACCTTGGGCGTCGCATACCCTGAGTCGCTCGCGAACAATCGGCGGATCACCGGCACTTCGAAGCTCGTACCAAGCCCCAGCATCTCGGCGGCGATCTCCCGAATCGCGGTGTATCGTTCAACATCGTAAGGGTCACGGGCAAATGTAAGGCCATTCTGGGCAATGGCCTGCAACCGGGTGATCCAGCCAAGAAACTGAGAATGATCGGGGACGCTCATATCTGTAAACTCGCGCGAGGAAAAGAGACAGCGTTATGGCTCGCTGTCTCAGCCGGCCTCAGGTTGCCTATCCGGCCCGTCGGGGCTTCACCAAAAATGCGAAGGTCCTAGTTCAGCTCTGCGCTGATTCTACAACACTCAGAATGGAGGACGATTTTGGGGTGAAGATGTCTGCCGCCGTGGAAGGGAACCACGATGCGTTCAGTGTGCCGCCGGTACATCCGGTGGCTGTCTCTGGAGCGAACCTGGACGAATCCTGCCCGCAGAAGCAGTTTCTCGGCTTCCACCGCGGTCAGGCGAGGAGCCTGGGCCCGAAGGACCTCCGCGGCGCTCGAGAAAATGTTCTCGGAAGCGCTCACCAGCGTCAGTCGGCGAAGCCAACGAAGGAATTCTACCCGCAACGTCGAAAGAATGGTCTTGAGGCTGTCCCCCAGCGTCTCCAGATCCTGCGGGCTGAGGGTCTCGAGGTAAAGTTCGGCCGCTTCCCGCAAATTGGCTAAGGCCTCTTCCACGGTCCGCCCTTCAGTCTGGCACCCTTTCAGTTCAGGGTAATAGGCGTAGTAGCCGTCCTTGTCTCCCTCAACGATAGGGGTAAATTCGAGAGACTTCATGAGGCAACAATGTCCCGGCGGCGGTCAGTCTGAGAGGATGCAGGCGTAATCGGACCAACATAATACCCAGGAGACGAGCGAGTATCGGGCCGCGGCCAGAAGGCGTCTGGGCCGGAGATTTCGAGCTGAGGGGCATTGGGATTCATAAAGACAGCTCATGGTGCCGCGGCACAAAAGGCCGATGAAACGCGCAATGCAGATTCGGAGCACCTCGCCCAGCAGCGGGGTCGCGCGGCGCTGCCAGCGGCAGCGGCAATGCAGGCACACTTCTCTGCCCTGATCTTGCAATACTCGGAATCGAGCACGATTTTGGGATGAAGATCTGTGTCGCTCTGGAAGGGAACCGCGATGCGTTCATTCTGTCGCTGGTACATGCGATGGATGCCTTTTGAGCCGACCCCGACGAATCCCGCCTGCAGCAGCAGTTTCTCCGCCTCCGCCGCAGTCAGCCGAGGAGTTTGGGCACAAGAGACCTTCCCTGGAGCGGACAAATCAGTCTCAGAACCGCTACCCCGCCTCAAGCCACCAAGCCAGCGGAGGAACTTTGCCTGCAAGGCCGAAAGAATGGTTCTTGGATTGCTCGCCAGCATTTCCAGATCCGCAGGGCTAAGAGTCTCGAGGTAGAGTTCAGCCGCTTCGCGCAAATTGGACAACGCCTCGCCCACGGTTTGCCCCTGGGTTTGGCAGCCTTTCAGCTCAAGGTAATAGGCGTAATAGCCGTCTTCGTCTCCCTCAAGGACAGCGTTGAATTCGAGCGGCTTCATACGGTATTCATAAATCGCGCGACGGTTCAGGGAGTTGAGCCTCGTCAGCCAGTCCAAGCCGCGGAACCGGTTTGCCAACGGAACCCGGAACCTCGCGGAGGCGCGCGGCCAGGAGACGCCGACTGAGGACATTGTAAGCGGGCGAGCCGTCCGGCGGTTCGACATTGTATGCGTAGAAGCTCATGCTGCCAGCAGGATTATTATCGAGACTGTCAAGCGAATACCAGGAGGGCCGCCCTTTAGCAAGCATTTTTTTGTATTCCATCTGCATTTTTATGGCGAAGTGATCATCGCGGCCCTCTTATCTGTGGCATCTTCCCGCGGGCCGGCGGAATCGGCGACGATCGTCTGCGCGGAGGTTGGAAGGCTCAATTGCTCCAAATTCCCGGACCGCTGGCTCCCGATCGAGGGCTTCATCCGGCCCGCCAGCCAGTTCACCGCCGGTCTCGCAGGATAATAGGACGGGCGCCCGGAAAAGCAAGAGAGGCGAAAAGGTCATTCTCTCCGCATTAGCAGGGAGAAGGTGTGCGGCAGCCTTCGAAGGATGTCGGCGGGCAAATTGGGATACATGGCATTGCAAGTGGATGGCGCGCTTGCACCAGGAAGCCAGGTCGTGCAGGTAACGAAGCTCGGGCGCAAGGAAACTCTTTCCTCCGCCACGCAGGAAAGCGACGTCGTCCTCGATCTGCGTTTCGTAAAAGCCGGCCGCTTGTTGCCAGGCGGCGCGGTTATCCTGATGCAGTTGACGCGCGAGCGTTAGGTCGTCCATCATGGGTAAACAAGACTCAACATTTGGTTGCCGCCCCGCTGGAGTTCATAGTCAACGCGAAGGACTTTTGTGGTCCAGCCGCCGGCCTCAAGGGCGGAGCGGACGGCGGCCAAGTGCGGGGAGGGCTGGCGCTTGAGTGTTAGAAGGAGGAAAACGCGCACCTCGCGAGCCACGCGGCATAGTTCGCGCAACGCTTGAATATGGAAAGCCTCGGAGAGCAGGTCGGAATAGAGGAACAGCAAGTGGGAACATACCGCCAGGCCAAACGAGCCTGACGCGAAGGGAAGCGAGGGCGCCTCCCCGAGGATGTAGCGGCCTTCACGCAGGCCGCAGTCATAGTCGGCCAGGAATCCCTCGATGGCCTTGCGGCGATTTGCCAAGAGGTTCTCAGGGCCACGATGATAGCTCCAGGTCCAATCCTCTGGGGCCGCGCGCACCTGCGCAATCATCGGCTCTGCCACAGCCTCGAAGCGAGTCCGAATCTCCTGGCCGGAATAGGCGTAAATCGGGTCCACGGCAACCGCGCGGCAGCCAAGGGCGGAGACCTCAGCCGTGAAACTGGCGGGCCCTCCGCCGCAATCAAGCACGCCGCCGGACAAGTCC